>NZ_BAAGZP010000024.1:0-128340 GCF_054778355.1 Saccharopolyspora tripterygii
TCGGTGCTCCGTGGCGGGACGTGCCGGAACGCTATGGGCATTGGCAGTCGATCTACCACAAGCGCCAACTCCACGGTCGCACCGGTCAAGGACGCATCCGTGGGTTCGCGCTTGGCGACCGGATCAAGTGGACCACCACTGCCGTCAACACCCTCGGCGAGCTCAAACGCACGGTGCTCTCCGGAGATGCGTCTCGCCCGACGGATTTCACGGTCACAGAAGCGCCCGTCTTGGCAGGGGACACACAGGGAACCGTGTTTGAGGCCATCAACCCGCCCAAGAACATCACACGGCTCGAATCCGACAATGCGGTTGCTCGCCTGACAGCGAATTTCGCGGTGTTCCTCGCGGAGCACCCGGAGGTGACGATCAGCGTCGACGGCACGCCACTTGACCATCAGGCAGCCGAGCGCCACCGGTTCGAGAAGGAACTCACCGACTTTCAGGACGCCAACGGGCGTCATCCGGTTCTGCGGATCATCGAATGGAGAGAGGCGTCCGGGCGCGCCATCAACCTCTGCCACACTGACGGCACTGTTCGCGCAACCTTCGCCCCACAGATCCATACGCCGAACCTGGACAACTACACCGCGTTCGTCCTGTCCGATCTCAGCGACATGACCGACGCCGAACTCGCAGCCGGCGAACTGAGCGACGAAATCAACGACCTGCTCGCCAGCGTCCGCGAGGAGATCAAGACCTACTACAACAGTCGTGACGTCGAGCGTCGCGCCGAAAAGGTGCGCGAGTGGAAACAGGACGGCGTCTATCCGTACGAGGGAGAACCAGAAGGCGAAGTCGACAGGCTGGAGCGTGAGGCATTTGACTACGTCGCCACCACCGTCGCACGCAAACTGCCCAAGAGCACCAAAGCGCTGCGAAGCACCCTCGGGCTAATTCAAGCCAGCATGTCGAGCCAACCATCCGACACCAAGAACGTCCTCGAACACGTCGTCGGCATCACCAAACGAGAAATGAGTCAACTCTCCGATCTGCTCGACCGAACCCGATTGTCACAGATCATCGAAGCCAATACCAAGGTCACGAACCGGCTCGATTTCCTCATGGCGCTCGAAGAGATGGTGTTCGAGCCGGAATCCCGAAAGACCACCCTGGAACGGACCCAACTTCACAACTTGCTCGAAATTCATCCATGGATGTTCGGCGACGATTAGAGACGATGGCAAGCGACGCGAGTCTGGACCGGGTCCTTGAAATCCACCTCTCCCACCTGCGCGGCCCTGACTATCCGCCGTTGGAGCCTGTTCGAAGGGCCGACGGCACCGTTGGCCGCATCGACCTCGCCCTTCTGGGCCAAGAGAAACGAGCGGTCGATCGGTCAGATTACCTTGTAGTCGAACTCAAAAGACCGTCCGTCAAAATTACCGAAAAGGAGGTGTCCCAGATCAAGTCGTACGCCCGCGCGGTCGCACAAGATCCACAGTTCGAGGCTCGAGCGTCGCATTGGGACTTTCTCCTAGTTGGAACGATCATCGACGAAGGAGTCCGCCTAGACCTTGCGACGAATCCACGGGGATTACTGCAGGATTGGAACGATAAGGGTGTGCCGGTACGCATATGGGTCAAGACCTGGTCAGAAGCGATCGGCGAGCGAAAGGATCAGTTGCGATTCTTTAAGGACTCGCTCAACGACGGCGCAGCCAGAGAGCACGCCATGGACTACCTCAACCGCAACTTCGCCGAACACCAGATCCCGGTGAATCTTCGCCGTGTCGATCCTGACGCGGCCGAATCGTCGTCTGAAGAAGATTCAAATCCCGATGCCAACTGAACGGCTGTCCGCATCGCGGCGAGTTCGGTGAGCCTCATGTGCCTCCTGTCTCGGTGAAGGCAGCGAGGAATTTGGCGACCTGGTGGACTCGCCTATGCCGACGAAGGGAGTCGGCCGGTGCGTGGGCCTTTGCCATGCAGACTCCCGGAACTGACCGCCTGGGCCGGGTCCATGCGATGTTCGCCTGGTGGACGACACCGTCAATTGGCCCCGCAACCCAGTGATCGGTGACGGGGCCTCAAGCCTCGATCACGGCGTGACCACGAGCTCAAACACCCACCACAGTTCCCGCAGGGACCCGAAATCACCGCGCCAGGAGCCACGGACGCAACAACCAAAGCCTGCTGCTCAGCCGCCCCAGAGCACGCCACGGCCGACGACAGCCATAGCCCCAGCCCACGCAGCCACAGGCACGTCCCTACGCCACGCAATCCGACTTGGTAGTTCGCGGCAGTATTGCTTGGTGTGGAACATCGGCAACGTCCACAGGTACTGGGAGGACGTGTCGAGCTTCGCGTGGTAGGCCATCGCCAGCGCCTGCAGGTAGGCGCCCCGGTGGTGGTACATCACGCCCTTGGGGCGGCCGGTCGTCCCGCTGGTGTAGTTGATCGACAGCAGCGACCGCTCGTCGGCGACCTCGACGCGATGCGGCTCGGCGCCGTCGACGAGCTCGTCGTAGGACTCGGAGTCGATCACCGGGATCGACTGCCGCCCCAACGCGTCCCGGTGCTCGGTGTCGACCAGGACGAGGCTCGCTCCGCTGTGCTCCAGGATGTAGGCGATCTCCGCCGGGGCCGCGTGTTGAGCGCGACCAGCACCGCACCCGCCAGCGGCACCCCGTAGTGGGCTTCCAGCAGGAGGTGCGTGTTCGGCGAGAGCACCGCGACCCGGTCACCGGGCTGGACGCCGCGCGCGGCCAGCAACCCGGCCAGCCGCTGCGCGCGCTGCCACAGCCGGGCGTAGGTGTCCCGGCGATCGCCGTCGACGACGGCGGGCCGGTCGGCGAACACGGCGGCCGCTCGTTCCAGGAAGGACACCGGCGACAGTTCCCGAAAAGCGATCCCGGTCAACGCGAAACCTCCCTCTCGCCCGTCGTCGGGCGGGCGGAGCATAACCACCCGGATCGCCTCGGGGCGAGGGGCGGAACTCCTGGCCGCGGGACATCTTCGACGACGAGCTCCTCACGACGTCTCCCGGGTGGCTGCGCCGGACTCCGCTCCCTCGGCCCTCAGAGCGACAGGAGCAGGACGCCGTCGAGCAGCAGCGCGATCGTCTTGAGGCCTTCGAGAACGACGTAGGCGTGGTGTTCGCGCGAACGCGAACGGGCTCCGCCCACCAGGACGTCCCGGGTGCGGCGGTTCAACCGGGGGCGCACTCCGATCAGCTGCACGAGCAGCGCTGCGATGGTCACCGCTCCCGCGACGAGCGCGGCTGGGGGCGGTGCCGCGAGCAGGAGCGCGGCGAGCAAGGCCGCGGCGAGAACGCTCTCCACGGCGTTGAGCGCGCGAAAGACCCGGCGGCCGATGCTGAGACCGATCGGCACCGTCACCCCGGGGGCGCGGAACTTGATCGGCGCCTCCAGGAACGAGAGCGCCAGCACCATGCCGAGCCAGACGAAGCTCACGGCGACCGCAGTCGCCCAGGATCCGCTCACCGCTTCCCGTCCGCAGCCGCGGAACCGCCGTCTCGCGCGGGGCCGACGTCGAGCACGAGCGCCTGGCGACGCTGGTGGACGGTGAGGTAGCGCAGACCGTCGGGTCCTGCCGTGAACTGGCGGCGTGCCCGGCGCGGGAGCCACACCAGCGCTCCCGCGCTGAGTTCCACGGTGTCGAGTTCGGTCTCCAGCCGGCCGCTGCCGACGAGAACGTGGATCAGCACGTCCAGGTCCGGGCCGACGTGCGCGTCGATGCGGCCGTTCGCGGGCAGCGCGATGATGTTGGAGTCCAGGTCCCGCTCGCGGAACGGAAGCGTCCACACGGCGCCTGCGGCAGCGCGCTCTCCGCCGTCGGGTACTTGCTCGGCCGTGTTGAGCAGGATCCTGGGCAGCGGGGCGGCCGCCAGCTTGGTGATCTTGATGCGCCAGTCGCGCGGCTCGCGGCGGAGGTATTCCCACCGGTGGCTGCCCGGGTGCTCCACCTCGAACTCGTCCCGCAGGTGCTTCGGGTCGTGGTCGTTGATCAGCACGAACGCGTCGCCGACCGACAGATCGGCGTAGGTGGTGAAGATCGTGGGGTGCTTGTCCGGCTTGCGCAGCGGGCGAACGTCCAGCTCCTGGACCGGCTGCGGGGACGGCTCCACCGGCATCGACGCCTCCTGAGGAGTTCTTACAAGTTCACGTTGTGTAAACTCTACGACACGGCCTGCGCCATCGGGGAGCGACCCGACGGCCGCGCGAGAGCCGGTGATTCCGGCGCCACCACCGCGAGGAAGGTGACAGCATGCCGAGCCGGAACAACAGGCCGCAGGGCACGGGCCGACGCGACGACATCGTCCAGGCTCTGCGCACGGCGGCACGGCCGTTGCCGATCGCGGAGATCGCCGACCAGCTCCAGGTGCACCCGAACACCGTCCGGTTCCACATGGACGCGCTCGTCGCCAACGGCCAGGTCGAACCCGTGAGCCCGCAGCACCGGACCCCGGGCCGACCGCCCCGGCTGTTCCAAGCGGTGGCGGGGATGGACCCGACCGGACCCCGGCACTACCGCCTGCTGGCCGAAGTCCTGGTCAACGCCATCGCCGCGGCGCCCGACCGAGCCGACCGCGCGGTCGAGGCCGGCAGCACCTGGGGGCGCAAGCACGGCACACCGACGAGCGCTCGCCCGAACGACTCGGACGAGGCCGTCGACGACCTCGTCGCACTGCTCGACGACATCGGCTTCGCTCCGGAGAGCGAGCCCGATCGCGAGTCCGGCGGTGCGCCGCGGATCAGCCTGCGGAACTGCCCGTTCCTCGAACTCGCCGCGACCGAGCCGCAGATCACCTGCGCGATCCACCTCGGCCTGATGCGAGGAGCGGTGGAGGCGCGGGAATCCCCGATCGCGGTCGAGCGGTTGGAGCCGTTCGCCGCGCCCGACCGCTGCGTCGTCCACCTGGCCACCAGCGAGAAGGATCGATGATCACGACAGCGGGGAGATCATGAGCGAACCCGACGCCCAGGGCGAGCCGGCCTGCTGGCTGGCCCGCGTCTGCCCGGAATGCGGTCGCATCGCCGACGAGGCCCCGCCCACCCGCTGTCAGAACTGCGGTGCGGAGATCGACCCGGACGGCGAGTGAACGATCACCGCCCGGCGCGGGCGCCCGGTGAGCTGCTGTGCGCCCAGCCACAACCGGCGGGACGCAGATCACCCGTTGTGGAATATCAGATGCGACTTACCTAATCTCCGGAACGTGCGATTGACCCAGGGAACCGACGTGGCGCTGCGCATCGTCATGCGCTTGGCCGTGCTCGACGACCACGCGCCGACGACGACCCGAGAGGTGGCCGCGGCCGTGGCCGTCCCGCGCAGCCATGCCGCGAAAGCGGTGACCAGGCTGCAACACCTCGGCACCATCGAGGCACGCCGGGGCCGGGGCGGTGGCCTGGCGCTGAGCCCGGCCGGGCGCAACACGTCGGTCGGCCACCTGGTTCGCGCGCTCGAAGGCAGCGGCGACGTGGTGGACTGCGAGGGCGACCAGCAGCCGTGCCCGTTGCGCCACGCCTGCCGCCTGCGGATCGCGCTCGCCGAGGCCCAGGAGGCCTTCTACGCATCGCTGGACCCGCTCACGGTCCAGGACCTGATCGCCTCCCCCACCGGTCCGGTGCTCCTCGGCCTGAACCCGCCGGCGGCCGCCGGCTGACCGCGGCTGTCCGGACCGCGTTGATCGCACGCAACAAATACGAATCTGACATGACACTTTGGAGTACGCGCATGCTGTCCGAGAAGTCGGCCGACACGGTCCGAGCGACCCTGCCCGCCGTGGCCGCCGCGATCGACGACATCGCCGACCGCTTCTACGACCGGCTGTTCACCGCCCACCCCGAACTGCTGCGCGATCTCTTCAACCGCGGCAACCAAGCCGACGGCTCGCAACGACGGGCTCTGGCCGGCTCCATCGCGGGTTTCGCATCCGCACTGGTGCAGCAGCCCGACTTCGCGCCCACCGCGATGCTGCGCCGCGTCGCGCACAAGCACGCCTCGCTGGGCATCACCCGCGACCAGTACGACATCGTCCACACGCACCTGCTCGCCGCGATCGTCGACGTCCTCGGCGATGCGGTGACCGAGGACGTCGCGGAGGCCTGGAGTGAGGTCTACTGGCTGATGGCCGAGGCGCTCGTCGAGCAGGAGGCGTCGTTAGCGGCCGAGTCCGCACCGTGGCGCGACTACCGGGTGACCGGCCGCTACCGGGAGACCGACACCGCCGTCACCTTCCACCTGCGGCCGGCCGACGGTTCCGCCGCACCGGACTTCTCCCCCGGGCAGTACGTTTCGGTGCAAGTGCCGCTGACGGACGGAGCCCGCCAGATCCGCCAGTACAGCCTGTCCGGAGCCCCCGCCGAAGCCCTGCAGATCACGGTCAAGAAGGAGACCGGAGAACCGGCGGGCGAGGTTTCCCACCACCTCCACGATCATGTCGGTGAAGGTGACCTGCTCCGCGCCAGCGCCCCGTTCGGCGACGTCACGCTCGACGACGGGGAGGGCCCCGTGCTGCTGATCTCGGCGGGCATCGGCTGCACTCCCATGATCGGGATGCTCGCTCACCTGGCCGCCACGGGTTCCGCTCGCCGCGTCGTCGCGGTGCACGCCGACCGCACGCCCGACACGCACGCACTGCGCGAGGACCTGCACCAGCTGGTCGACAAGCTGCCCGACGCGACCGCTCACGTCTGGTACGAGGAACCCGATCGAGGATGGCCGGAGAACCGCACCGGCATCGTCGATCTGTCCACCGTGGACCTGCCGCCCGCGAGCACGGCCTACGTGTGCGGACCGCGCCCGTTCATGCACGCCGTGCGCGATCAGCTCCGCCGAGGTGGAGTCGCCGCCGACGACATCCACTACGAGGTCTTCGGCCCGGACCTGGGCGCATGAGCGTCAGAACTCGAAACCGCCCGGCTTGCCGTTGCGGTCGGCGACGAGACCGGCGAGCGTCGCGATGGCGATCTCGGGCGGGGTGCGGGAGCCGATGTTGAGTCCGATCGGCCGGTGCACGCGCGCGATCTGGACGTCGTCCACGCCCAGATCGCGCAGCGCCTGCACGTGCGGGCCCGCGTGCCGGGGGTTGCCCATGATCCCGATCCAGCGCGCCTCGTGCTGCAGGGCGTCGCGCAGCATCGGTCCGAGCTCGTCGCGGTGGTGGTCGGTGACGACCACGTCGGTGCTCGGGCTCAGCTCCGGCATCCCGCTCAGCGCGTCGAGGCCCTCCGCTCGCTGCGGGTCGGGTTCGACGAGCAGCGTGTCGTAGCCGAGGTCCCGGCCGTAGCGCAGCAGGTGTTCGGCGACCGGCGAGGCGAAGACGGCCGCCAGCACTCGCCGTCCGGACTCGCTCGGCACTTCACCGTGCGCGACCGCGCACGCGGCATCCTCGGTCATGCGCCCAGCATGCCAGCCGCGCTGCGGCCAGGACCACTCCCGCTACAGCCGGGTCGCGGTGGCCAGCCAGGCCGGGACGTCCACCTGCTCGCCGTCGGCGACCCCGAACACCCGGGCGTGCTCACCACTGGCGACGCCCCGGTAGGTGCTGGGGCGGACGCGCTCCAGCCGCCAGCCGTCGGCGAACACGCGCGGGAAGACCGACTCGGCGACCCGCGGCCCGAGCGCGGGCTCGACGTCGGCCAGCGCCAGCACGTGCACGGTCGCGCCAGGCCGGCACACGCCGTGCAGGCTGCGCGCGTAACGGACCTGGTCGTCGTCGCCGAACACGTGGAACAGGGCGCTGTCGACGACCGTGTCGTAAGGGCCGCCGGTCAGCGCCAGCGCGTCGGCGACCGCGAAGCGCGCGGGCACCTCGCGCTTCGCGGCGTTGGCCTGGGCGAGCTCGATCGCGTGCGGCGCGGAGTCCACGCCCAGCACGTCGTAGCCGAGCTCGGCGAGCAGGATGGCGTGCTCGCCGGTGCCGCAGCCGGGGTCGAGCACCGCTCCCCCGATCTCGCCGCCGCGTTCCAGCTCGACGATCGCCTGCTGCGGCGCACCGATCACCCAAGGTGCGGTACCCGCCACGTACGCCTCGTCGAATACTGAGCGATCCACTGACGTTCCCATGAGGTGTTCCCTTCGTTCGAGCAGGTCACCTCAGCCTGCAACCTCCAGCTAACTGGAGGTCAACGCCGCAGCGGGCCGGGGCCGGGCGTGATGCGCGCCACTCGTCGATCCACTGGGAATTACCGAGTCCTCGCTTATGTTGGTTGATAGTGACAGACTCAAGTAGATGGCGGCGATGCTTCGCAACACCGCTACGAGGAGGTTGAGAATGGCGACGTTCTTCGGACCGGTCGGTGGCCCGTTCGACGAGTACTTCGCGCGCTTCTTCGGGCCCGACGACGCGGCGTCCGGCTCGCGCCGCGTCGACATCACCGAGCTGATGACCGAGCAGGCGCAGCAGTTGGTCGGTGAAGCAGCGAAGTTCGCCCGCGACCGCGGTCAGGGCAGCCTCGACGCCCTGCACCTGGTGTGGTCGGCCGCCAAGCAGGAGCCGACCCGGGCGCAGCTGGCGCAGCTCGGCGTGGACACCGCGTCGTTCGCCAAGCAGGTCGAAGGACACCTGCCCGCATCGGGCGGCCCGGCTGACGACGAGTCGATCTCGTTGACGCTGGCGGCGCGGACCGCGCTGGCCGACGCCCACCGGGTGGCTCGTGCGCTGGGCTCCACCTACATCGGCCCGCAGCACCTGCTGCTGGCGCTGTCGGCGAACCCCGAGACGGAGGCAGGCCGGCTGCTCGCCTCCGCCGGTGCGGGACCGGAAGCCCTGCGGGACGCCGGTCAGCGGCCCGCTGCCCCGCAGCAGGCTCCGCAGTCCAGCCCCAGCGGCCTCGCGACGCCGACGCTGGACGAGTACGGCACGGACCTCACCGAGCGAGCCCGCGACGGCCGCCTCGACCCGGTGATCGGCCGCGCCGACGAGATCGAGCAGACCATCGAGATCCTGTCCCGCCGCACCAAGAACAACCCGGTGCTGGTCGGTGAGGCCGGCGTCGGCAAGACCGCGATCGTGGAGGGCCTGGCCCAGCGCATCGCCTCCGGCGACGTCCCCGAGGTGCTCACCGGCAAGCGGGTCGTGCAGCTGGACCTCTCGGCGATGCTGTCGGGCACCCGCTACCGCGGTGACTTCGAGGAGCGGATGACCAAGGTCATCGACGAGATCTCCGAGCACAGCGGCGAGCTGATCGTGTTCATCGACGAGCTGCACACCGTCGTCGGCGCCGGTGGTGCCGAAGGCGCGATGGACGCGGGCAACATGCTCAAGCCGCGGCTGGCGCGCGGTGAGCTGCACGTCGTCGGCGCCACCACGCTCGACGAGTACCGCAAGAACATCGAGAAGGACCCGGCCCTGGAACGCCGCTTCCAGCCGGTCCAGGTTCCCGAGCCGAGCGTGGCGGACACGATCACGATCCTGCAGGGCTTGCAGGAGCAGTACGAGCAGCACCACAAGGTGTCCTACACCGATGAGGCGGTGCAGGCCGCCGCGAAGCTGTCCGACCAGTACATCAACGACCGGTTCCTGCCTGACAAGGCGATCGACCTGATCGACCAGGCGGGTGCGCGCAAGCGCCTGAACTCCGGGATCTCCGACGACACCGAGTTGCGGGAGCGGGTCGAGCGGCTGGAGCAGCAGAAGAACGAGGCCGTCTCCGCCGAGGACTACGAGCGCGCCTCCGCGCTGCGCGACGAGATCACCGCCGCGCAGGGACGCCTGGACCAGGGCGTGTCGGGCGTCGTCGAGGTCGGTCCCGCCGACATCGCCGAGGTCGTCTCGCGGGCGACCGGTGTGCCGGTGTCCCGGCTGACCGCCGAGGAGAGGGTCCGGCTGCAGAGCCTGGAATCGGAGCTGCACCAGCGGGTCGTCGGCCAGGACGACGCCGTGCGGGCGCTGTCCCGCGCGGTCCGGCGCTCCCGCAGCGGTCTGGGCGACCCGAACCGCCCGGTGGGCAGCTTCCTGTTCCTGGGCCCGACCGGCGTCGGCAAGACCGAACTGGCCAAGGCCCTGGCGGAGTCCCTGTTCGGCGACGAGCAGCGGATGATCCGGTTGGACATGAGCGAGTTCCAGGAGCGGCACACGGCCAGCCGCCTGGTCGGCGCCCCGCCCGGGTACGTCGGGCACGGCGAGGCCGGTGAGCTGACCGAGTCGGTCCGCCGGAACCCCTACTCGGTGGTCCTGCTCGACGAGATCGAGAAGGCGCACCCGGACGTGTTCAACACGCTGCTGCAGGTCCTCGACGACGGGCGGCTGACCGACGGTCAGGGCCGCACGGTGGACTTCAGCAACACGGTGCTGATCATGACCAGCAACCTGGCTTCGGAGGTCGTCTCCAGCGCGGGCGGCAAGATCGGCTTCACCGCCGGCAGCCCGACCCAGGACCTGGAGGAGCGGGTCATGCCGAAGCTCAAGGACGCCTTCCGGCCGGAGTTCCTCAACCGCATCAACGAGATCGTGGTGTTCAAGCGCCTCGACGGCGAACAGCTGCACACCATCACGCGGGCGCTGCTGTCGACCACCACGAAGCGGCTGGCCGGGCTGGGCATCGACGTCGTCTTCGACGACGACGCGGTGGCCTGGGTGTCCGACCGCGGCTACAAGCCCGAGTTCGGGGCGCGGCCGCTGCGCCGGGCCATCGAGCGCGAGGTCGACGACCGGATCAGCGACCTGCTGCTGGACGGTCAGCTCACCGAGGGCACCCGGCTGCGCGTCGGCACCCGCGACGGCGGTCTGGACTTCCAGGTGGAGTCCCCGGTCGCCGCGTGAGCAGATGAGTCACCAAGAGGCGGGCACCTGCGGGTGCCCGCCTCCTCTCGTGCCCGCAACGACTCGACACGGATTCCCGTTTACCCTGGTCATGGCATTGCGGGTTGCTGCGCGCGTCCCCCGGATTGACCCTTCACAGCACGTTCCCACGTTGCGATACTTGTTCAACCAGGCGGGATTGACCCGGTGGAGGTGAGCGATGCTCCCCAGGGACGAGCAGCGCCGCCTGCGAGAGATCGAGCAACATCTCGTCGACGACGATCCCAGGCTCGCGCGCAGGCTGAGCCAGACCAGCATGTTCGGCTACGTGCGAGCGCACGTCTCCGCCCGGTTGGCGATGGTCGCCTGCGCGGGCGTGCTGTCGATCATGTGCGTGTTCCTCAACGAGGGCGCGGCGGCGCTGACCGCCGCGGCGCTGGCCGGGGTCCTGCTGATCTCACGAAACTGGCGGCTCGGCCTCGACTGATCATCCACTGTGGCCGGTGGAGGGCGCGCGTCACCGCGAACGCGCTGCGCCCGAACGTCTCGCGGCCTCCTGCCCCCACACGCCGAGGTGTGCCGGGTTTGATGCGTGCGCGGGTCCGCGAGGAGAATCGATCGCCGGACTGATTCTTCCGGGGTTGGGAGTTCGTGATGACCACTGTCGCCTTCCTGGGCACCGGCACGATGGGTGCGCCGATGGCGCGGAACCTGCTGGCCGCCGGGTTCGACCTGCGCGTGTGGAACCGCACGCGCAGCCGGGCCGAGCCGCTGGCCGAGTCCGGCGCCGTCGTCGTCGACTCCCCCGCCGAGGCGGCGCGGGGCGCGGACGTCCTGGTGACGATGCTGCTCGACGCGGAATCCACGCTCGCCGCAGGCCGTGAAGCGGCAGCCTCCCTCGATCCCGGTGCCGTGTGGGTGCAGATGGGCACCATCGGCCTGCCGGGCACCGAGTCGGTGTGCCGGGCCGCCGCCGAGACCGGTGGCGTCGCCGTGGTGGACGCGCCGGTGCTGGGCACGAAGGTCCCGGCGGAGAAGGGCGAGCTGGTGGTGCTGGCGGCCGGCGCACCGGATCGGCGCGACCGCGTGCAGCCGCTGTTCGACGCGGTCGGCACCCGCACGCAGTGGGTCGGCGAGGACCCGGCCCTGGCCGGCGGGTCCCGGCTGAAGCTGGTCGCCAACAACTGGGTCCTCACCCTCACCAACGCCGTGGGCGAATCCATCGCGCTCGCCGAGGACCTGGACGTGGACCCGTCCCAGTTCCTCGCCGCCATCGAGGGCACCGCGACCGATTCCGCCTACGCGCACATGAAGGGCGCTGCGATCATCAGCGGCGAGTACCCACCCTCGTTCACGCTCTCCGCCGCCGCGAAGGACGCCGGGCTGGTGGCCCAGGCGGCGAGCGACGGGGTGCGGCTGGACCTCGCCGAAGCGGTCAGGGCCCGGTTCGCCCGAGCCCTGACCGCCGGACACGGCGACGAGGACATGGCCGCGGTGTACTACGCGTCGAGGCGGTGAGTCACCGCGCTCGCCGTGGCGCCTCGACGGTGAACGCACCGCGCAGCCGGATGTCGCGCGAGGATTCGCCGACGTGGACCCGGTACTCGCCGGGCGCGACGGCCCAGTCCCGCGTCAGCTCGTCCCAGTAGGCCAGCGCGCGATCGGTGAGGGTGAACTCCACCGACGCCGCGCGTCCCGGTTCGAGGGTGATCTTGGTGAAGCCCTTGAGCTGCTGCGGGGGCTGCGGCACGTCCTCGCGCGGCGAGGGCAGGCCCAGGTACAGCTGCGGCACCGCGTGGCCCGCGCGAGCGCCGGTGTTGGTGACCACCACGCTCACCCGGTCGCCGCTGATCCGCAGGTCGGAGTAGGCGAAGGAGGTGTAGGACAGGCCGTGGCCGAACGGGAAGGCCGGTTCGATCTCCTGCGCGTCGTAGTGCCGGTAGCCGACGAACACGCCTTCGGTGAAGTGCACGTCCAGGCCCTTGCCCGGGTAGCGGGCGGCATCGCCCGCGGTCGGGGCGTCCTCGTCGCTGGCCGGGAAGGTCAGCGGGAGCCGGCCACCCGGGTCGACGTCGCCGAACAGCACCCTGGCGATCGCCGAGCCGGCGTTGGCGCCCGGGTACCAGGCTTCCAGCAGCGCCCGCGTCCGGTACCGCCACGGGGTGCGCACCGGCCCACCGGTTTCCAGCACCACGACGGTGCTGGCGTTGGCGTCCAGAGCCGCGTCGATGATCGCGTCCTGGTTCGCCAGCGGGTTGCCGAGCGCGGGCGGCGGGAACTGCGCGATCCCCGAGTCCAGGTCGAGGTTCGGCTTGTCCAGGAACTCCGACATCATGTCCGAGGCGATCACCACGACGACGTCGGCGTTGCGAGCGGCTTCCGCCGCGGCCGCCGGGGTCTTGCCCGGTTCGTGGACGACGGTGATGCCGGCCTCGGCGGCGCGCTGGGTGATGCCCTGCAGCGGTGAGATGAAGCTGTAAGGGGTGGTCGAGGACGAACCGCCGCCCTGCACGAACTTCTCCGCGGCCTCCCCGATCACCGCGATCGTCCTGCCGCGCAACGCGGTCGGGTCCAGCGGCAGCAGCCCGTCGTTGCGCAGCAGGGTCATTCCCTGCTCGGCGACGCGTCCGGCGGTGTCGAGGTGAGCCGCCTTGTCGATCTGGCTGTCGTCGTTCGGGTACTCGGCCCGGTCGAAGATGCCGTGCGAGAACATGGTTCGGAGGATCCGGCGCACGTGGTCGTCCACATCGGACGTCGCGGCCTGCCCGGAGGCGAGCGCGGCGTGGATCGCGACCGGGGAGTACACCAGGGCGGGCCAGGGCTCGAAGTCCATGCCGTTGGCCAGCGAGTTGCCGGTCGAGTGCATCGCGGCGTAGTCGGCGATGGTGTAGCCAGTGAAACCCCACTCGTGCTTGAGCAGGTCGTTGAGCAGCCACTGGTGCTCGCAGGCGTATTGGCCGCCGACCCGGTTGTAGGAGCCCATGACCGCACCGACACCCGCTTCGCGGACAGCGGCCTCGAACGGCGGCAGGTAGATCTCGCGCAGCGTCCGCTCGTCGACCACGGCGTTGTAGAGCATCCGCGAGCCGACCACGCCCAGCTGGCCTTCCTGGGTGTAGGCGGCGAAGTGCTTGACGCAGACCATGACGCCTTCGGAGTGCGCTCCGGCGGCCCAGCCGACACCGATGCGCGCGGACAGCAGCGGATCCTCGCCGAACCCCTCGAAAGCGCGGCCGGACGTGGGGATCCGCAGCACGTCGACGGTCGGCCCGAACACCACGTCGTTGCCCTTGCAGCGCACCTCGTTGGCCACGGTGGCGCCGTAGGTCCGGGCCAGCTCGGGGTTGAACGAGGCCGCCAGCGACGTACCGGAGGGCATGGAGGTGCCGCTGCCCTGCCGGGACCCGACGGGGCCGTCGCCGTAGTAGACCGGCGGAATCCCCAGCCGTTCGACGCCGTGGCCGGTCCCGGTGTGGCCGAACCCGGCGGCACCGGCGAGGTCGTCACCGCCGAGCAGCGAGATCTTCTCGTCCAGGGTCAGCTCGCGCAGCAGCATCGACGCGCGCTGGTCGGGCGGGAGCGCGGGGTCGCACCACGCGTGGTCTCCGCAGCGCCCCGGCACGGCTGCCGCCGTCCCGGTGGGCAGCGCGGTGGCCAATCCGGCCAGTCCGGCAGCGGTCATGAGTGTCCGGCGGTTCACTGGGTGCATCTGGCGCAGGGTCCCTCTCACTCCGTACGTCGTACGATTTGACCCAGTTTCCGCCAATGATCGCTGTGGATCATCGCCCGGATGCAGTAGTGATGCGCTGCCTGCGGTGCGCGGCCATCCGGACCGGAGCGTTGGCGACGCCGTAACCGGCGTAGTCGCCGAGCCGCTGGACGAGTTCGAAGAACACCCGCGAGCCGAACAGCTCCGTGAACAGGTGCAGGAACTCCCCGCCCGCGTCGCGGTCGTAGAGCACCGAGCAGCGCCGCAACGACGCCAGCAGCTCGGGTTCCAGCCCGAAGCGGGCGTCGAGGTCGTCGTAGTAGTTGTCCGGGATCGCCAGCACGGGGGCGCCAGAGACTCGCAGCCGCTCGGCCGCCGCGAGCACGTCGGTGCAGGAGAAGGCGATGTGCTGCGGGTCGCGGACCGCCGGCGCCCACTCCCCTCGGCGCACCAGGGTTCCGTTGAGCGCGATGCGCACCGAGCGGCCGGTGTCGACCATCCCGCGGTTGCGGACCATGCCGAAAGGGGCCGCGTACTCGGTGATCTCCTCCGGCTCCAGCCCCAGCACCGACCGGCAGAACAGCGCGGCCTCGTCGAAGTGGTCGAACGGCTGGGTCAGCGACACGTGGTCGATACCGGTGATCCCCAGTCCGCCCGTCGGCTCCTCGGTGTCGCGGAAGTCCGACAGCCACCCCTCGGGTGCGGCGGTGTCGCAGAAGAACACGCCGGTGCCGTCGGGTGCGGCGACCGAGGCCAGGCCCGCTTCCTGCGGGCCGTGCTCGCGAGGCAGGATCGGCGAGCTCATCGCCTCGGCCCGGCGGGCCGAGCGCTGCGGATCGGAGCTCTCGACCGCCAGCGCACCGATCTCGGCGGTGTCCGCGCACGAGGAGCTGGTGTTGATCAGCACTCGCGCGCGGCCCTGCTCCCAACGGCGGACGGATTTGCTGCGGTGCTCGCCGGTCTCGGTGAAGCCGAGCGCCTGGAGCGCCGCCGCGAGCCCGGTCGAGCCCGCGGGGTCGGCGACGAGTTCGGCGAAGGCGTAGCCGTCGAGCACGGGTGCGGGTTCGGCGACCGGGATGCCGAGCTGCTCCTCCAGCAGTCGCAGCGAGCGCATCGCGTCCACCGCAGCGGGTTTCGGATCGGCCTGCCGGAACACGTCGTTGAAGACCTCCAGCGACAGCGGCCCGGTGTAGCCGGCGTCGAGGACGTTGCCCGCGAAGGTCTTGAGGTCGAACGAGCCCTGTCCCGGGAACAGCCGGTGGTGCCTGCTCCACTGCAGCACGTCCATGTCGAGCTTCGGCGCGTCGGCCAGCTGCAGGTAGAACAGCTTGTCGCCGGGGATCGTGCGGATCAGTGCCGGGTCACCGCCGCGGGAGAGCACGTGGAAGGAATCCAGGCACAGCCCGAGCGCCGGGTGATCGGCGCTGCGCACGATCCGCCACGAGTGCTCGTAGGTGTTGACGAAGCGACCCCAGGCCAGTGCCTCGTAGGCGACCCGCACTCCCCGGTCCTGCGCGCGCTCGGCCAGCATCCGCAGCTGCTCGGCGGCCAGCTCGTCGTCGTCGACGGCGTCCGGGGACACCGTCGAGCACACCAGGACCATCTCGGCGCCCAGCTGCTCCATGACGTCGAACTTGCGCTCGGCGCGGCGGAGGTTGTCGCGCAACCGCGCGGGCGGAACGGCCTCGAAGTCGCGGAACGGCTGGTAGAGGTCGACCGACAACCCCAGGTCCCGGCAGCGCGCACCGATGCCGGAGGGGGAGGCCGCCGAGGCGATCAGGTCGTTCTCGAAGATCTCCACACCGTCGAAACCGGCTGCGGCAGCGGCGGCGAGCTTGTCCTCCAGGGTCCCCGAGAGGCAGACCGTGGCGATGGACCGTCGTGGCTCAGACATGTGCTCCCTCCAGTTCGGCGAAGTGCCGCACCATCCGTTCAGCATCCGGTTCCAGCCCGGTGAACAGGCGCAACGAGTCGGCCGCCTGGAACACCGCCATGCCACCGCCGTCGAGCACCCGGCAGCCGCGCGCCCGCGCGGTGGCGACGAGTCCGGTCTCCAGCGGGCGGTAGACGACGTCGGCGACCCACAACCCGGGCCGCAGCAGCTCGGCGGGCACCGGGAGCCCGGGATGCGCGGCCATCCCGGTCGGCGTGGCGTGCACCAGACCGTGCGCCTGCGCCAGCTCGTCGGCCAGTTCGCCGCTGACGACCGCGCGCGGCGGCAGGGAGTCGGCGAGCGCGGCGGCCCGCTCGGCGTCCTTGTCGAGGATGCGCACCTGCCCGGCGCCCAGCGCCAGCAGCGCGTGCGCCACCGCGGCTCCCGCACCGCCCGCGCCGAGCAGCAGCACCCGCTCCAGCGACGCACCGGGCAGGCCGCGCCGGAAGCTGCGGGCGAACCCGGAGTGGTCGGTGTTGTGGCCGATCGCGCGCCGACGGTCGAAGACCACCGTGTTCACCGCGCCGAGCGCGGCCGCGTCCTCGTCGACCTCGTCGAGGTGTTCCAGCACGAGTTGCTTGCAGGGGTGGGTGATGTTCAGACCCCGGTAGCCCTCGGCGCCGGCGCGGGCCAGCAGTTCTCCCACGGCCGCGGGTGACTCACCCAGCTCGTCCAGATCCCACCGCAGGTAGCGGTAGTCGAGGCCGAGCTCGGCGGCCTCCCGCTCGTGCAGCGCGGGACTCAGGGACGGACCGATGCCCGCACCGATGAGGCCCACCAGGTAGCCGTCGTGCACTCCGCACTCCCCAATAAGTAACGAACTAGCTAGTTAATAGTACGCACACGACCTCCCCGCCCGGAAGGCTTCGTCGACTAGAGTGGCGCTGAAGTGCAACAACCGCAGGGGAGCATCGTGGCCGCACCGACGTCCGACACCGGAGCGATCAAGCAGCGCGACGCCGACCGGACGCGCGCCGAGATCCTGCGGGTGGCCACCGAGGAGTTCGCCGACAAGGGCTACGCCGGTGCCCGGGTGGACGAGATCGCCGCGCGCACCAGCACCACCAAGCGGATGATCTACTACTACTTCTCCGGCAAGGACAAGCTCTACCTCGCGGCGCTGGAGAACGCCTACTCGGTGATCCGCGGCCTGGAGAGCCAGGTCGACGTCGATCAGCTCGAACCCGCCGAGGCGATCCGCCGGCTAGCCGAGCTGACCTTCGACCACCACGAGTCGCACCCGGACTTCCTGCGGCTGGTCAGCATCGAGAACATCCACCGCGCCGAGCACCTGGCCAAGTCCGAGCTGCTGCCCGGCCTCGCCGGCCCCGCGGTGGAGGTGCTCGACGGCGTGCTGCGGCGCGGGCGCGAGAGCGGGCAGTTCCGCGACGACGTCGACGCGCTGGACGTGCACATGATGATCAGCTCGTTCTGCGTGTTCCGCACCGCCAACCGCTACACGTTCCAGGCGATCTTCGAGCGCGACCTGCTCGACCCGCAGCGCCGCGACCACTACCGCCGGATGCTCGGCGACATGGTGCTCGACTTCTTGTCGCACAGCTGAAATCGGGCCTTGACACACGTTCACGGGCGCTTCACAGTCTTTGGAACTAACTAGATGGTTCATAAGTCACCGCGCAACGGTGCACGGACTCGCTGGAGCTGAAAGTGACCGACGGCCCGAGAGCCACCCGGGGCAAACCGCGCAAGGCGGCGATCGCCGCGTGGATCGGAAGCGCGCTCGAATACTACGACTTCTTCATCTACGGCACCGCCGCCGCGCTGGTGTTCAAGAAGATCTTCTTCCCCACCTCCGACCCCACGACCGGCACGCTGCTCGCGCTGGCGTCCTTCGGCGTCGGCTACCTGGCGCGGCCGATCGGCGCGTTCGTCCTCGGCCACATCGGTGACACCTTCGGCCGCAAGCGGGTCCTGGTCTCCACCGTCCTGCTGATGGGGATCTCCACGGTCCTGGTCGGCTGCCTGCCCACCTACGACCAGATCGGCCTGGCCGCCCCGGTCCTGCTGGTGGTGTTGCGCCTGCTGCAAGGCTTCTCGGCCGCCGGTGAGCAGGCGGGCGCCAACTCGATGTCGCTGGAGCACGCACCGGAGAACCGGCGCGCCTACTACACGAGCTTCACCCTCAGCGGCACGCAGGCCGGCCAGATCCTGGCCACCGCGGTCTTCCTCCCGGTGGCGGCGCTGCCGGAGGAGCACCTGCTCAGCTGGGGCTGGCGGGTGCCGTTCTGGCTCAGCGCACTCGTCGTGATCGTCGGCCTGGTGATCCGCAGCAAGCTCGACGAGACACCCGTGTTCGTCGACGAGGTCGCCGAAGGCGAGCAGGACAGGACTCCCCTCCTCCCGCTGTTCCGCGAGCACTGGGCGGGCGTGCTCCGGGTCGTCGTGGCATCGGTGATCTCCGCGGTGAGCACCATCTTCACCGTCTACGCGCTGAGCTACGCGGTGAACACCGTGGGGCTGGCGGAAACCCCGATCCTGTGGGTGGGCGTGCTGGCCAACGTCGTTGCGCTGGCGTCGATTCCGCTGTGGGCTGCGCTGTCGGACCGGATCGGCCGCAAGCCGGTGTTCATCGGCGGCTCGGCGGGGTGCGCTGTGCTGATGTTCGGTTACCTGTGGTCGCTGTCGATCGGCAGCTGGGCGCTGATCTTCACCTTCGGAATCCTGCTCTTCGGCGTCGTCTACAGCGCTACGAACGGGATCTGGCCGGCGTTCTACGGCGAGATGTTCCCCGCGAAGGTGCGGCTGTCGGGCATGGCCGTGGGAACCCAGATCGGGTTCGCGCTGGCCGGTTTCTCCCCCAGCATCGCCGAGGCGATCGGCGGCGGCCGGGAGGGCTGGATCTACGTCGCCCTGTTCACCGCGGGCCTCTGCGCCCTCAACATCATCGCGGTCGCCTCCGCCCGCGAAACCCACACCACCCCAACGCCGAACCTGGGTCTGCCCAGAACTCCGGCCGCGGCCTGACGACCACCCGGCCCCGATCTCGGCGGAACTCCTGATCCGCCGAGATCGGAATTCCGCCGCGCGCCGAAATCGGGTGATCCGGCACTTCCTGAACGCGTTGCACGGCGGCGGCGATCCCGGGTGGTGGGACCGCGACCGGTTTCGTTGACCTGCCGGGAGGGGGCTGCGAGCATCCCTGTCGTGTTCACCCGGAACGCCTTCTCCTGGCGCCTGCACGTCGATCTGCGACGGCAGGCCAGCTCCATCTGTCCGGCTCAGTAGAGCCTTCCGGCTTTCCGCGCGCGTCCCCGCCGATCGCCGAGGAGCGCGCGAGATCAGCGGGAAGTTTTCATGAAAACTTCCCCACCACCCCACTTCGCCCGGTGACCTCGTCTCCCGGGCTGATTCGTCATGCCTCCCAGATGGAGTGAAACACCTTGCGCCGTCGTGATTTCCTGTCCTTGGCCGCTGCCGGTTCGGCAGCCGGCCTGCTCGCCGCGTGCTCCGGGGGCCGCGGTGGTGACGCGGAGTCGGCACCCGTGCCGCCACCCGTCGCGCCCGACCAGCTCACCGGGGTGACGCTGCGCGTCGGCGACCAGAAAGGAGCCTCCCAGTCGCTGCTGCGCTCCGCCAGGCTGGACGACTTCCCCTACAAGATCGAGTGGGCGACCTTCACCTCCGGACCGCCGCTGCTGGAAGCGCTGTCGGCCGACGCCATCGACATCGGCGGCACGGGCAACACTCCCCCGCTGTTCGCCGGTGCCGCCGGTGCCGATATCAAGATCGTGGCCGCTTCCCAGGGCAACGTGGAGAGCGACGCGCTGGTCGTGCTGCCGAACTCACCGCTGCGGTCCCGGGACCAGCTCCGCGGGCGCAAGATCGCCGTCTCCAAGGGCAGTTCCGCGCACGGTCAGATCCTGCAGACGCTGGCCGCCGTCGGCCTCACGCCCGACGACGTCGAACTCGTCTTCCTGCAACCCGCCGACGCGCTCGGCGCGTTCAAGCAGGGCGCGGTGGACGCGTGGGCGATCTGGGATCCCTACTTCGCGCAGATCCAGATCGAGTCCGGCGCGCGCTCCATCGCCGACGGGCGCGGTGGCGGCGCCAACGGCTACAGCTTCCAGGTCGCGGGCACGTCCGCGCTGGCCGATGCGAAGCGCAACAGCGCGATCGCCGACTACCTGACGCGGCTGGCCAGGGCCAATCGGTTCGCCGACGCCAACCGCGAGAAGCGCGCGCAAGCCTGGTCGCAGGACACCGGATTGGCGATCGAGGTCACCCGCAAGGCCACCGAGCTGGGTCCGGACCTGCCGGTCGCGCTCGACGACAAGGTGATCCGCTCCGAGCAGGAGCTCGCCGACACCTTCGTCGCGGCGAAGGAGATCCCCCGCCGGTTCAGCTTCGCCGAGTTCGTCGACAACCGATTCGCGACGCAACTCGCCACCGCCTAGGGGCCGAAGAAGTGCGGCGGAGCCGCGTCCTCTTCCACCACCTGAGCAGCCTGCACCGTCGTGTGGGGTGGGGAAGTTTTCATGAAAACTTCCCCACCCCTACCCCACCCGCACGAACCCGCTCCTCGCCCACCGCCTACCGCCCACCGCCCAGGGGAAGTTCAGATGCCGATCACCACTCACTGGTTCCTGCCCACGCACGGTGACGGCCGGTCCGTCGTGGACCGCCCGCACACCACGCCGACCGGGGCCGACACACCGCGCAGACCCGACATCGACTACCTGGCCCAGGTCGCGCAGGCGGTGGAGCACCTCGGCTTCACCGGCATGCTCACGCCCACGGGCAGCTGGTGCCAGGACGCCTGGATCACCACGGCGGCCCTGCTGGCGCGCACCAGCCGGGTCAAGTTCCTGGTGGCGTTCCGGCCCGGTTCGCTGTCGCCGACCTTGGCAGCGCAGCTCGCGAGCACCTACCAGAAGGTCTCCGGGGGACGGCTGCTGCTCAACATCGTCACCGGAGGTGAGTCGACCGAGCAGCAGCGCTACGGCGACTGGCTCGGCCACGACGAGCGCTACGCGCGCACCGACGAGTTCCTGGCCGTGCTGCGCGGCATCTTCGCCGGCGAGCCGTTCGACTTCGACGGCGAGCACTACAGCGTGCGCGGGGCGACGTCGTTCGAAGCGCCCGAACCCGTGCCGCCGCTGTACTTCGGCGGCTCCTCGGACGCGGCGCTGCCCGTGGCCGCCCGACGCGCCGACGTGCACCTGACCTGGGGCGAGCCGCCGGAGGCCGTGGGCCGGAAGGTGCAGCGCCTGCGGGAACTGGCGGCCGAGGAGGGACGGCAGCTCCGCTTCGGCCTGCGCGCCCACGTCATCACCCGCGACACCAGCGCCGACGCCTGGGGCACCGCGCAGCGCTTCCTGGAGCAGATGGATCCCGCCGACGTCGCGGCCTCGCAGGCCAAGATCACCAAGACGGAGGCCGTCGGCCAGCAGAAGATGGCCGCCCTGCACGGCGGGGTCCTGCCCTCCCGCGCACGCGACCTGGAAGTCCACCCCGGACTGTGGGCCGGTGTCGGGTTGTTGCGCGGCGGGGCGGGTACGGCGTTGGTGGGCGATCACTCCGAGGTCGCCGACCTGATCGAGGAGTACCACGCGGTGGGCATCGACGAGTTCGTGCTCTCGGGCTACCCGCACCTGGAGGAGGCGTACTGGTTCGGCGAGGGCGTGCACCCCGAACTCGCACGCCGGGGCCTGCGCGCGACCGCGGCCGAAAGCACCGCTCGGGACCTGGAGCCCGCGCCGCACTGACCTCGGATGCGAATCGGCCCCGGTGGAGTCCACCGGGGCCGGTTCACGTGCGTCAGTAGCGGTTGCCGCCAGGGGCCGGGCGCTGCGGCGGGCGACCACCGGGAGCGCCAGGACGACCCGGGCCCGGGGGCTGCGCTCCCGGGCGACCCGCACCCGGTGGCGGTCCGGCGGGCGGGTTGCCCTGCGGCGGGCGTCCCTGGTTGGGCGCACCCGGACGACCCTGGCCGGGAGCGGCCGGACGACCGCCCTGGTTCGGCGGGGCGCCCTGCGGACGGCCCTGGTTCGGGGCACCGGGACGGCCACCACCGGGCGGCGGACCAGCGGGGCGGCCCTGACCCGGCGGGCGTCCCTGGCCGGGAGCACCGGGACGGGCCTGATTGGCTCCGGCGGGACGTGCCCCGGGACGACCGGCGGGCGGCTGAGCGCCGCGCTCCGGCCGGGAGGTCTCGGCCCGGGAGGGCCCGCGGTCGAAGTCGCGGTCGAAGTCCCGGTCCCGATCCAGGTCGAAGTCGCGGTCGAAGTCGTCGTCGTCCCGCCGCCTGCGACGCGGCATCCGCATCGGGGCCCGGGCCGATCCCTTGCGACTGTTGATCCACAGGTCGAAGCCGAAGATCGCCAGGGCCGCGATCAGGAACATCAGCCCGAGCAGCGGCACCCGCAGGACCAGCGCCGCTACGAGCGCGAGTACCAGCATCACGATGATCGGTACCCACGCGAACGGGTCGATCCGGTTCAGGATCGCGGAGATCCCGCCGGAATCGTCGCGGTCCGCGTCACGTGCCATCGAGACTCTCCAACTTCACTCTGCGCCCGGCCGCGGAAGTGTACCGGAGAACGACCTCCGGACCCGCGCCCGTCACCCGCCTCTGCGGGCCTGATCACGCCTGTTGTACGCCATCACCGACCGGCCAGGCGGACCTGGACGCTTCAGCGGCCCCATCGGCCCCGCCGCGACTGCGACGCGTCCGACGCGCCCGCCCACCGCCGGCCGAGCGGTCCTGTTCAAGATCATACTCGCGCGGAGGTTTCCCTTTGTTCACACCGGGTCCTCCACGGCGCGGCAATGCCCACGCGCGGGACCGGCGGGGCGTTGCGCTCCGCATTTCTCCGGCGGCCGCCCGTCCGGCGAGTTGCGGTGGGCGGAATTACACAGTCCACAGTGAATTCTTTGCCAGAGTTCCGGCATTGTGGGAACAGTGTGTTGATCACCGTTGTGCATCGGTCTCATCCGGACTCGTTCGCGCAGTTCACCGCCCCTGCAAGGGGTTTCAGCGCACGCCCGGTGAGGGCACTGAGCGGTCCGTGACGCTGGTTGCTCAAGATCACGCATACTATTGTGTTCGCTCGTAACTTTCCGGCGAACGAATGAGCCGGAGTCCCCAGTAACATTGATCGGGGCTGCGATGAGCACTGCCGACACGACCCTCGGCGAGCTGACGAGAAAGCAGTTGCAGAACCTCTGCCGAGTCGCGGGAATGGATCAGGCCGAACCCGTCCGATTGCTCGGCGAGGTGCTGGGCGAGGTGCGGGACCGGCCGTTGACGCAACCGCCGCTGTGGCCCTCGAACATCGCCGACGACGCCACCCCGGTCGAGTTCTCCGTGCAGGTCACCGGTACGAACCGCCCGAGCCTGCGGATCCTCGCCGAGACGCTGCCCGCCGACCCGGGTCCCACCGCCAACCTGCGCGCGGCCAAGGACCTGGTGGCCCGCCTCGCCGAGCGTTACGACCTGCCGCTGGACCGGTTGCGCGCCGTCGAGGACCTGTTCAGCCCGCAGGACCCGCAGGGCCGGTTCTCCTGGTGGTTCTCGTTCATCTTCGACTCCGCGGGCCGGCCCGCGTTCAAGGTGTACTTCAACCCCGAAGTGCGCGGCGCCGACCGGGCTCCGCAGGTCGTCGAGGAGGCGTTCCGCAGGCTCGGGCTCGATCACGCCTACGACGGCGTCCGCGAGCACGCGCTGTGCCGGGACGCCGACCGGCTGACGTTCTTCGCCCTGGACCTCGACCCCAGCCCGCAGTCGCGGGTCAAGCTCTACGTCTCCCAGTACGACGCCGACGTCGACGTCGTCGAACGAGCCGCCTCCGCGGTGCCCGGCATCGACCGCTACCAGGTCGGGGACTTCTGCCGGCTGCTGGTACCCGGCACCGAGCGCTTCCCCGGCCGGCCGCTGGTGTCCAGCTACTCCTTCGTCGAGGGGGACCGCGAGAAGCCCAGCAACTACAGCATCTACCTGCCGCTGCGCGACTACGTCCCGGACGACTCGGTGGCCCGCGACCGGGTCCGCGACCACCTGCGGGACCGGCTGATCGACCCGGCGCTGCTCGACGAGGTCATCGGTGCGATCACCGACCGCGATCTCGCCGCTCGGCACGGACTGCTCGCGCACGTCTCGCTGCGGATGAGCCCGGACGAGACCGGCACCACCGTCTACGCCTCCTCCGAGGCCTACGGCGGCAACGTCCCCCGGACCGCTGCCTGAAATGCCCGCGATCGCCGCGCGTGACCGCTGCTGAACCACCTGGACAATCCCGAAAGGCACCGCCCATGCCGCACCTGCGCCCTTACGTCTCCGCCGTCGTGCGCCCGATCCCGATCACCACCCGCGAGCAACGCGTCGAGGCGCTGGACGCGGCGGGCCACAACCCGTTCAACCTGCCCGCCGACCAGGTGAGCATCGATCTGCTGTCGGACTCCGGCACCGGCGCGGTCTCCGTCCAGCAGCAGGCGTGGGCGCAGCTCGGCGACGAGCGCTACGCCGGGGCCGAGTCGTACTACCGCTACCGGGAGGCGTTGCAGGAGGTCGTCCCGTACCGGCACCTGCTGCCCGTGCACCAGGGCCGCGCCGCCGAACGAGTCCTGTTCTCCGCGCTGCTCGGCGAGGGCCGGATCAGCCTGAGCAACACGCACTTCGACACCACGCGGGCCAACGTGGAGCGGCTGGGCGCCGAAGCGCGCGACCTGCCCGATCAGGAGCTCTTCGACCTCGACAGCGATCATCCGTTCAAGGGCAACATCGACGTCGGCGCGGTCCGCGAGGTCCTCGACGGACCCGATGGGCCAGGGGTCGGTCAGATCCTGGTCACCATCACCAACAACGGCGGCGGCGGGCAACCGGTGTCGATGGCCAACCTCCGCGAGATCAGCGCGCTCGCGCACGAGCGCGGTGTCCCGCTGATCCTCGACGCCGCTCGGTTCGCCGAGAACGCCTGGCTGGTCATCCGCCGGGAACCCGGTTACCGCAACAGCACTCCCCTGGAGGTCGCGCGGGAAGCGTTCGCGCTCGCCGACGGAGCCGTGGCCAGCCTGAAGAAGGACGGGCTGGCACCGGAGGGCGCGTTCATCGGGGTCAACGACGACGAGCTGGCCGATCGGTGCGAGCTCGACGTGATCGCGACCGAGGGGTTCCGCACCTACGGCGGGCTCACCGGCTCGACGCTGGAGCAGCTCGCGCAAGGCCTGCGCGAGGTCGTCACGCCCTCCTACCTCGCCGATCGCGAGCACGAGGCCGCCTACCTCGCCGAACGCGCACATCAGGCGGGGGTGAACACGATCCGCCCGTCCGGTCTGCACGGCGTGTACCTCAACGCCGGGCGGTTGCTCCCGCACCTCACCCCGGCGCAGTTCCCGGGCCACGCGCTGGCCTGCGCGCTCTACCGCGAGGGCGGGATCCGCTGCGCAGAACTGGGTTCGCTGTACCTGGGCACGCTCGACGAGGACGGCGCGCTCCTCTCGCCCGCGCCGTTCGAGCTGGTCCGGCTCGCCCTGCCGAGGCGGGTGTACGACCACAGCCACCTGGAGTACGTGGGTGAGGTGCTGGCCGAGATCGCGAAGGACCCCGAATCGGTGCCCGGCTACCGGATGACGGAGAACCCGCCGATCCTGCGGCACTTCCGCTGCCGGACCGCGCCGCTGACCAGCTGAACCCGCGCTCGCCGGGTACCCGCGACGGGCGCCCGGCGAGCGTGCTCAGCTCAGTTCCGACGGGGTCCGGTCGATGGCGTGGCGCGCGAGCGTGACCAGCGCGTTCTTGCACAGCACCCGGTCTCGCGCGTCGCAGATGACGATGGGGACCTCGGGCGGGATCACCAGCGCGTCGCGCACTTCCTCCGGCTCGTACCGGTAGCCGTCGTCGAAGATGTTGACCGCCACCACGAACGGGATCCCGCGCCGCTCGAAGAAGTCCACCGAGGCGAAGGCCTCCTGGAGCTTGCGCGTGTCCACCAGCACCACGGCGCCGACCGCGCCGAGGGCGAGGTCGTTCCACAACGGCCAGAAGCGGTTCTGGCCGGGCGCGCCGAACAGGTACAGCACCACCTCGTCGGAGATGGTGATGCGCCCGAAGTCCAGCGCGACCGTGGTGGTCTCCTTGCGGTCGACACCGCTGAGGTCGTCGACCCCTTCGCTGGCGACCGTCATCTCCTCTTCGGTCGTCAGCGGCGGGATCTCGCTCACCGCGCCGACCAGCGTCGTCTTGCCGACGCCGAAACCGCCTGCCACGACGAGTTTCACGGGTATCGGCGCGGGATTGTCGCCGTCTTCCCCGTCTCCCCGGCCGGACTGCACCGGAACGGACTGATCGGACCGGGCTTTCGCCTCAGCCACCCTAGAGTCTGCAAAGCCCACGGTACACCTGCTCCAAGATATCTCGGCTGACTTCAGAACGAGGCGTCCGCACGAAGACGGCACCGTGATCGAGCAGGTCACCGCACAGGACCCGGACGACGCCCATCGGCTGCTCCAGCGCTACTGCGAGCTCCGCGAGCGACACCGGGCGGTGGCACGCCTCGAGGATCGCGCGGTGCTCGGGCGTGAGTTCCAGCCTCGGGGTCTCCGGCCTGGGCTCGACGGTGACCACCTGGGTCGCCGTGTCGAGCCGCTGCTTGTGCTTACCAGGTGTCCGGCCGCGCGTGATCGTGTACGGCCGGACCATCGGTCCGGCTTCATCGTCGTACCACGCCTCGTCCACTGTCAGGTCCTCTCTGCCGCCACACCGCGCAGCTCGCGCGGCGCCGCCGACAGGAACGACCCGACCCGGGTGATCAATCGGCCCATCTCGTAGGCCACCAGCTCGATGTCGGTGTCCGCGGCCGACAGCACCGCCAGGCACGCACCGCTGCCCGCCGCCGAGACGAACAGGAACCCGTGCTCCATCTCGACGTGGGTCTGGGCGACCTGCCCACGTCCGAAGTCCTTGCTCACGCCCTTGCCGATGCTGCGCATGCTCGACGCCGCGGCGGCGAGCTTGTCACCGGCGTCCCGGTCGAGTCCCGCGGACTTGGCGATGACCAGGCCGTCGTTGGACAGCACGACGGCGTGGTCGGCTCCGTGCACGCCCTGCACGAAGTCGTCCAGCAGCCAACTCAATTTCGAAGCTGTCTCGGTCATGCCCACCTCACACGCGCCTGCTTGTCGTTTGCTCTGCTCATGAGCCGCCGTCGTCGGTTGCGTCGAAGCCTCCCCGGAACGCGCGGCGGAATCCGGCCAGCTTGCTCGGTGAGGCCACCACCCCCTGGTCCTCGGCATCGGGGTCGTCCTTGAGTCCGTCGGCCAGGTGCGTCTGCGGCACCCGCTTGGGCAGTGCGGGACGGTTCCCGTTGCCGCGCTTGGATTCCGGCTCGCGGTCCGGCTCGGGTGCGGACTCCGGGCCGGGCGACTCCGCCGCCGGCCACTCGTAACCCGGCGGGCTGGCAGTCCTGCCGGGGGCGGTCGACTGGTCGGTCATGTTCCCATTCCAGCTCAACTCGCGCTGCTGCGGCACCAACGTTCGTTCGGTCTCCGCACCGTTGACCGACTGAGGCTCCTGGCCGTCTCGCTCCTCCAGGCTCCCCTCGATCTCGCGCCTGCGGTCCAGGGCGCTGATCGGCACCTGCACGGTGTCGCCGTCGTCGCTGCTGCCGGCCTCGAGGATCAGGTTGGGCAGCAGCACCGTGGCGCGGGTCCCGCCGTAGGCGGAGACGCCGAACTCCACCGAGATCTCGCGGCGCGAGGCCAGCCGGGCGGCGGTGAACAAGCCCAGCTGCTCGGCCTTGTTGTTCTCCAGCACGAGCCGGTCGAACTCCGGCGGCTCGTGCATCATCTCGTTGGCCCGCTGCCGGATCTCGGGGTCCATGCCCAGCCCCTGATCGGCGATCTCGATGGCGATCCCGCGCGCGACCTCGCTGGCCATCACGTGCACCTGGGTGCTCGGCGGGGAGAACGCGGTGGCGTTGTCGATCAGCTCGGAGATCAGGTGGATCGAGTCGCCCACCGCGGCACCGTGCACCATCACGTCCGGGACGTGACCGATGACCACCCGCGAGTACTGGTCGATCTCGGAGACCGCCGAGCGCATCACGTCCATCAGCGCGACCGGCCGGCTCCACCGGCGTCCTGGCTGCTGGTCACCGAGCACCAGCAGGTTCTCCACCGTGCGGCGGGCGCGGGTGGTGGCGTTGTCCAGGTCGAAGAGCTTGGCCAATTGCTGGGAGCTCTCCTCGTTGCGCTCCAGCTGGTCGATCGTGGTGTGCATGCCGCGCAGCAGCCGCTGGATGCGGTGGGCCATGCCGACGAACACCACCCGGGCGCCCTGGCGCGCTCGCGCCTCGCCGACCGCGGCCTGCACCGCTTCCTGCTGGAAGAGCTGGATCGCGTGGGCGACCTCGCCGACCTCGTCGTCGCCGTAGTGGCCCAGCTCCGCGATCTCGGCGTCGACCTCGACGGCATCGCCCTCGCGGAGCCGGCTGACCACGTCCGGCAGCCGCTCGGCCATCGCCAGCGATTCGGTGCGCAGCCCCTGCAGCCGGGTGAGCAGGGCGTCGTCGACGACCGTGCGGTAGACGCGTCGGGCGAAGAAGAACGACCCGACCGCCACCGCGAGCGCCACCAGGCTGCCGACCAGCACCGTCCACAGCGTGCTGGTGGCCCGGGCCACCGCACCGCTGGCGACGTGCTCGCTCTGGGTGCGCACCAGGTTGGACATCTCGGCGCCGATGTCGTTGGTCATCCGGCGCCAGTCCTCGACCCGCAGCTGCGGGCGGTCACCCGGGCCGAAGGCGCCGTGCTGGATAAGCTGGTCCTCGGCCGCCACCAGCTGCTTCCAGTCCGGGTTGGCGACCATCGCCCGGTAACGCTGGCGCACCTCCGGCAGCATCGTGGTCATGTTCGCCTCGACCGCGGCGTGGTGGCCGATGATGTGACCGGTCAGCTGGCGGTGCTGGGCCGGGGTCAGCTCGCCGCTGGTCAGGACGGTGCCGACCATCGACGATTCGCGGGAGAGCGTGTCCGAGGCGCGGAACAGGCCGACCGCGGCCAGCGAGCCCTGGCGGGCCTCGGGGTCCGGTGTGATGCGCGCCTGGATGTCGAAAAGCCTGGTCGCGGTGTCGAACATGTCGTCGTAGAAGGCGTTGAGCTCGTCGACGGAGGCCTGTCGGGCGGTGACGCGCTCGCGCAGGTCGGGCAGCCGCTTGAAGTAGGCGTTGAGCTCGTTCATCGGCTCGATGACATCGGCGGGCGCCGACTCCAGCACGGGGGCGGCCTTCGCGTTGAGCTCGGCGAGCGCGCTGTCGGTGGCGCGCTGCTGGCCGCGCAGCTCGTCGGTTCCGGAACCGGGCTGGCTAATGACCTCGAGGCTGCGCAGACGTTCGCGCTGGACCTGGTCCAGGGCATTGACCGCAGGCAACGACATCGACTGCACGCCGGAGGCGATCTGCCGTGCGAAGAAGGCGTCGAAGGCGAACAGCGAGCAGCCCACCGCCCACAGCACCGCGACGACGACCCACGGGACGAACACCGCCCACGTCAGTCGCGACCGGATGGAGGGCCCACCGGGGCGTCGCCCTCCGGGTTTCAGCGAGGATGGGGAGTCGTCGTCTGGGGTCGTCACTTCCACGTTCTTTCCATCGATGGTCTTTCGCCCACGCCGGGGAGCGGCCCGGCGGCCCGACATCACGTGCCCTCGATACGCCAGGCACCATATCGGATGATCTTCACTCAATAGTGGAGGCTGGCGGGTATTCCCCACCACAGCTGGACGAACGAGAGGACCCGGGATTTTTCACAGTGAACTGTGATCGCGGGCGCGGACGTGGGGCCGACCCTGCGCATGAAATCGAATTCACCCGGATGGACGCCAGCCCTTTCCCCGATCGGGAACTCTCTTGAATTCCGCACCATTCGCTCGGATAGCAGTTCGAGCGAAATCGTTCGCGCGACTTCTCCTGCCGCCCATGCGATCGTGGCCTCGGCAGCGGGCGGCCTGGCCGAGAATGACTGCGCCGAAGCGGAACTCCGCAAGGTCGACACCGAGCGCTCAAACTTGATTGATTCCAGATTATTGGTAGCGTGGCCTCATGACACCGAGCACGAGGAGGACCTCGGGAAACGGTCGCGCGCAGGTCTGCGCGCGACAGGTCCGCTCGTCACAGCGAGGGTCTACCAGGCGGCTGTCCGTGCGGACCCGCGCACCGAAGCTGACGATGTCAGGCGGCCCCTGAGCGGCCGGACAAGGCCCACGTCGAACTGTTCCCAGGAGGACGATCGATGACCACTGATCCCACCACGGACCACACCTCCGCGAAGCCGTCGACCACCGAGTCCGGCGCCCCGCGGGAGAGCGACGCCCACTCGCTGAGCATCGGCCCGAACGGCCCGCTGCTGCTGCACGACGTCGCGCTCGTCGAGAAGCTCGCCCGCTTCGACCGCGAGCGGATCCCGGAGCGGAGCCCGCACGCGAAGGGCTCCGGCGCGTTCGGCGAGCTCGAGATCACCGAGGACGTGTCGCGGTACACCAAGGCGAAGCTGTTCCAGAAGGGGACCAAGACCCCGATGCTCGCTCGGTTCTCCACCGTGGCCGGCGAGTTGGGTTCGCCCGACACCTGGCGGGACGTCCGCGGTTTCGCGTTGAAGTTCTACACGCAGGACGGCAACTTCGACATCGTCGGCAACAACACGCCGGTCTTCTTCGTCCGCGACCCCATGAAGTTCGCGGACTTCATCCACTCGCAGAAGCGCACACCCGACTCGGGCCTGCGCGACAACAACATGCAGTGGGACTTCTGGTCGCTCTCCCCGGAGAGCGCTCACCAGGTCAGCTACCTCATGGGCGATCGCGGGCTGCCCCGGACGTGGCGCCACATGAACGGCTACTCCTCGCACACCTACATGTGGATCAACGAGGACGGCGAGAGGTTCTGGGTCAAGTACCACTTCCTCACCGAGCAGGGCATGGAGTTCCTCACCAACGAGGAAGCCGGTGAGCTGGCGGGCAAGGACGCCGATTTCCACCGCCGCGATCTGTTCGACTCGATCAAGAGGGGCGATTTCCCGTCCTGGCGCCTCGAGGTGCAGATCATGCCCTACGAGGACGCGAAGACCTACCGCTTCAACCCCTTCGACCTCACGAAGGTCTGGCCGAAGAAGGACTACCCGCGCATCCCGGTCGGTCGCTTCACCCTGAACCACAACCCCACCAACCACTTCGCGGAAGTCGAGCAGGCGGCGTTCAGCCCAGCCAACACGGTTCCGGGCACCGGCGTCTCCCCGGACAAGATGCTGCTGGGCCGCATCTTCTCGTATCCCGACGCGCATCGGAACCGGTTGGGCACCAACTTCAACCAGCTCCCGGTGAACCGCCCGGTCGTGCCCACCAACTCCTACGACAAGGAGGGCGCGATGCAGTACTTCCACTCCGGTGATGCACCCGTGTACGCGCCGAACTCCTACGGGCGCTCCTACCAGGACGAGCAGGGTCCGGTGGACAACGGCTGGGAGTCCGACGGACAACTCGTGCGAACGGCCTACTCGCTGCACTCCGAGGACGACGACTTCGGCCAGGCCCACACGCTCGTGCGCGAGGTCTACTCCGAGCAGGAGCGGGAGCGGCTCGTGCAGACCGTCACGGGCGCGCTGCTCGACGGGGTCGTCGAGCCGGTTCTCTCAAACGTGTTCCAGTACTGGAAGAACATCGACCAAGAGGTCGGCGAGAACATCGAGAAGGCGTACTACGCCCAGGCCAACGAGTGATACCCCAGTAGGAACAAGCCGTGAACAGGCTTGGAGTTCATGTCAGGTTGCGGCGGTAGCCGCCTTGCCGGCGTGGGAGGTGACGGGGGGAGTTTTCATGAGAACTTCCCCCACCTCCCACACCGGCACGCGAACCGAGTGGGACAGGCTCTAGACCTGCTTGCGCGCCCTCTTGACCGCGCGGCGCATCTGGATCATGCGCGCGGTGCCTGCGAGCCACACCAGCACACCGCCGACGATCGCGGCGAACAGCAGCGCCAGCCCGATCGGCAGGCTGAACTCCAGGCCCAGGAAGTGCACGGTGACCGGCGCGAAGTTCTGCGCGACGAAGATCAGCAGGAAGACCAGCACGACGCCCGCGATGGCCAGCGCCGTCCACAGCACGCCGGTGCGGCTCTGCGAGGCCAGCTCGTGCTTGCCCGCGCCGGACCGCTCGACCGGCTCACGCGTCCCGCCCGCCTTCTCGACGGCACCCGCGTCGCCAGATCCCGCATCGCCGGAACCCGCGTCCGCCCCCACCGCGTCCTGGGCGGTCCCGTTCCCGGAGTGGGTGTCCTCGGCCGTCGAGTCCACCGAGGCCGACTCGCGCTCCGCTCCGCTTCCAGCGTCCTTCGACCCGTTGTCAGACATGCCGACATCATCAACCCCAACCCGGCGCTCACCCCACCGCACACACCGCCTCGTCACCGGTTCGATATCTGCGGCTTCGCGGGGCGAGCCGCCCGGGCGATCGACTCCGCTGGTCAGGCGAAGGTGGAGGCGTGCGAGCGCAGGACCTCGGCGTTGGCCGCGAGGAGTTCGAAGGGGTCGTGCTCGGTGGTGTCGATCTCGGCGACGTGCCACGGGATCCGCTCGGTGGCCGCGAGCAGCTTCCGCAGGTCGACGGCGCCCGTCCCCAGCGGTGCTTGCGGTGCTTCCCGAGTGGCCGGTCCGTCCTTGAGGTGCACCGAGACGACCCGATCCCCCAACGACTCCAGCACCTGGACCGGATCGGCTCCCGCGGCCTGCGCCCAGTAGACGTCGAGCTCGGCAAGGACGTCCTCGTGAGTCCGCTGCCAGAACCGGTCGTAGGCGGGACCGCTGGGCAGCTCGGCCCACTCGAACCAGTGGTTGTGGTAGCCGAGCCCCAAGCCGTCCGGCGCGTCGGCCGCGGCCTGGCCCAGCGCGTCGGCGAAGGCGTCGAGGGAGGCGGTGTCGGTGAAGGTGTCCTCGCCGAATCCCGGAACCTGACGCGGTTGCGGGATGAACGCCGTGCCGACGCCGAGTTCGGCGCATTCCTCGGCCAGTTCGGCCACGCTCGGCAGCGCGGCGTGGGTCGCCGAGACCGCGAGGCCCGCGGCGTCGAGGTCGGCCCGCAGCGCGCGGGTCGAGGCGAGCCGCTCCGGCTGCGTCTTGGTCAACGCGCCCAGCCCGAACGGTTCGACGTGGCGGAAGCCGATCTCAGCGAGTCGGGCGAGGGTTCCGGGCTGGTCGGCGGCCAGCTGGTCGCGGACGCTGTAGAGCTGAACGGACAGTGTCGGCAATGACCTGTTCCTTCCAGGAAGTGGATTAACCCACGATCAACGGCCGGAGGGTGCGCTGGGCGATGCGCAGACCCTGGGTGATGCGCTCGTCGTCGCCACCCCAGACGGGGTCCTCGTGCTCGACGGAGAGCGTGCCGGTGAAGCCGTGCTCGTAGAGCCGGTCGACGACCTTCGGCCAGTCGACCTGCCCCAGGCCGGGCACGCGGTAGCGCCACCAGCCCATGTCCCAGGGGTTTCCGCCCTTGTCGACCTTGCCGAAGAAGCCGTAGCGGTTGCGCGCGGCCGGGTCGAGCTCGACGTCCTTGGCTTGGGCGTGCACGATCCGGTCGATGTAGGGCGCGATCGTCTCGACCGGGTCGATCCCGATCCAGGTCAGGTGCGAGGGGTCCCAGTTGAGGTAGAAGCCCAGCGAGAACATCCACTCCCACAGCTCGGGCGAGTAGGCCAGGTTGCCGGGGTAGCCGTCGGGGTGCCAGCCCTCCATGACGCAGTTCTCGACGATGAGCTTCACGCCCCGCTCGCCCGCGTAGTCGACTAGCTCCGGCAGCACCCGCTGCCCTTCGGCGAGGTTGTCGGCCACCGACTTCGTCCAGTCGCGACCGATGAAGGTGCCCACGTGGGGCACGCCGAGCGCCTGCGCGGCGTCGACGCAGTGCTTGAGGTGGGTCCGGATCTCCTCGCGGCGCGCGGGATCCGGGTGCAGGTTGTTCTCGTAGTAGGCGAACGCCGACAGCTGCAGCCCGTAGCGCTGGAAGAGGTCGGTGGTCGCCTCGACCTGCTGGGGCCCGAAATCGGCGACCGGCAGGTGCGCGGCCTCGAAGTCCCTGCCACCCGTGGTCGGCCACACCGCGACCTCGAGCGCCTCGTAACCGTTGATCTTGGCCCAGCCGGCGACCTGTTCCAGCGTCCACTGCGGCAGGCACGCCGTGAGCATTCCGAGTCGCATCATCACACCTTCGTCCAGGAGCTGTTTCCGGAAGCGCGCACGACCGCGTCGACCAGCCTGGCCGAGCGGAGTCCGTCGGTGAAAGTGGGCAGTCCTTCGGGATCTCCGCCGTCGATGGCCGCGTAGGTGTCGGCGACGAACGCGTCGAAGCAATCGGCGTAGCCCTGCGCGTGCCCGGCGGGCAGCCGGGAGAGCCTGCGGTGCTCGGCGGATCCGGTCCCGATGTCGCGCACCAGGACCCGGTTCTCCCCGGAGCCGCCGAGCCAGACCTGCTCGGGGTTCTCCTGGTCGAAGACGGCGCTGCCGCCGGACCCGTCGAGCTCGAACCACAGCCGGTTCTTCCGCCCGGCGGCGACCTGCGAGATCGTGGCCGTGGCCAGCACGCCGGTTCCGGTGCGCAGCAGCAGGGCGGCGGTGTCCTCGGTGCGCACCTCGACCCGCTCGCCGCCCTCGGCGCCGGGGCCGCTGAAGCTGGCTCCGCCCGCGGCCGGCCGGGTGGGCACGGCGATGGAGAACTCGGCGAAGACGTCGGTGAAGGTCTCCCCCGACACCCATTGCACGAGGTCGCACCAGTGCGACCCGATGTCGGCGAACGCGCGCGAGACCCCGCCCTGCTCGGGGTCGACGCGCCAGCCCGAGGCGTTCGGGTCGAGCATCCAGTCCTGCAGGTAACTGCCGTGCAGCAGGTGCCAGTCGCCGAACTCGCCCGCCTGCCTGCGGGCCCGGATCTCGCGGACCAGCGGGTGGTACCGGTAGACGAAGGGCACGGTGGCGACGAGCCCGCTGGAGGCCGCGGCCGCGGCCATCCGCTCGGCCTCCTCCAGCGAGATCCCCAGCGGCTTCTCGCAGATGACGTGCTTGCCCGCGGCGAGGGCGGCCTCGGCGAACGGGGCGTGGGTGGAGTTGGGGGTGCAGATGTGCACCACGTCGACGCGATCGTCGGCGAGGACTTCCTCGAAGGTCGCGAAGGCGCAGACGTTCCACTCCCCCGCCTTCTCCAGCGAGCGCTGCGGCGTGGACGCCTGCACGCCGACGATCTCGGCGCCGGAGAGCGTCGCGGCACGCCGGTGCACCTCGCCGATCATCCCGGCGCCCACGATCGCCGCGCCGCGCCTGGGATTACCCGGACTCACGCGCCTGCCTCCCTGTAGTCGGTGTGGTGGACGACAACAACGGGTGTCTCACGCCCGATTTTCGTCACCGCTCACGCTAGGACCCCGGTTTTAAGCCGACAAGTACTGCGATTTATTTTCTTCTCGGTCATAATTCAGCGGTAAATCGGCCCGAGGGAGCGATCATGGCGTGGGATCCGGTCCGGCTGACGGTGCCGAGGACCTCGGGGAGGGCCGATGGCGACCTCGTCCTCAGCGTCCTGACCAGGCTCATCGCCTCCGGGACCGCGGAGAGCCGCGCCGAGCTGGTCAAGCGCACCGGCCTGGCCCGCTCCACCGTCAACAGCCACCTGGACGCCCTCATCTCGGCCGGGGTCCTGGCCGAACGCGGCGCGCTCAGCGGCGGCGGCCGGGGACGCCCCGCCCACCGGCTGGCCATCGCCCCGCGCGCCGGGGTCGTGCTGGCCGCCGACGTCGGCGCGCACAGCACCCGGCTGGCCGTGGCCGATCTCGGCCAGGACCTGCTCTCCGAGCAGCAGGTGCCGCTGGACATCACCGTCGGCCCGGAGAAGGCGCTCGACGTGCTGACCGAGCACCTGCGCGAGCTGCTGCGCGGCGCCGGACTCTCCGCCGACGAGGTCAAGGCGCTGGTCATGGGGCTTCCCGGCCCGGTCGACCCGCGCATGGGCATGCCGGTGCGGCCGCCGATCATGCCCGGCTGGGACGGGTTCCCGGTCGGCGACACGATGGCCGAGAAGTTCGACTGCACGGCGTCGGTCGACAACGACGTCAACCTGATGGCGCTGGGCGAAGCCCGCGCGTTGCCCGCCGCGGAATCCCCGCTGCTGTTCCTCAAGATCGGTACCGGCATCGGCGGCGGCATCGTCTCGGCGACCGGCGAGCTCCACCGCGGTTCCGACGGCGCGGCCGGGGACATCGGGCACATCCGGGTGCCCGGCGCCGACGACGTGATCTGCCAGTGCGGCAACGTCGGCTGCGTGGAGGCGGTCGCCTCGGCCGAGGCGGTGCTGCGCGGCCTGCGCACCGAGGACGGCGGGCCGGAGACCACAGCGGATCTCGCGCAGCTGCTGCGCGACGGCGACGCGCTCGCGACCCGCCGGATCCGCGCCGCTGCCGCGACCATCGGCGAAGTGGTCGCGATGCTCGTGCACTTCTACAACCCCAAGCGCATCGTGCTCGGCGGTCTGATCACCTCCGTCGGCGACGACGTGCTGGCCGGCATCCGCAGCGTCGTCTACCGCCGCGCGCTGCCGCTGGCGACCCGGCACCTCTCGCTGGCCAACAGCGCGCTGGGCCGCTCCGCCGGGGTGGCAGGTGCGGTGGTGGCGGGGATCGAGAACGTGCTGTCCCCGGAGGGAATTCGCGGACTGATGCGGGAGATGCCTTGACACCCCGCGTGCGGCTCGCAACCATGTGATCGTCTCACGCCGCCGTTCGACCGGTGCCCGGGTGAATCCCGTTGCCACCGCCGACGAACCGCGAAGCGGAGACAGCCATGCCTTCACCCCCGCACCGGGCCGCGCTCGCCGTGGTGGCGCTGCTCCTCGGCGGCTGCACGAGCACTCCACCCGTCGGACCGCAGGGCGAGCACGCGCCGCAGGTCGCCGTCGTCGACCCCGCGTCGGCCGCCGGCGCGCGCGGTGAGGTCACCGTCTGCGGGGTGCGCGACACCGGCGTCTTCGAGACGCTGACCCGCGAGTTCAACGAGCGAGGCACCGGGATCAGCGCCCGCTACGTCGAGATCGGCCAGGACACCGATTCCACCCGCGCCCAGGCCCTGCAGCGCCTGGAAGGCGGTTCGTCGGAGTGCGACATCTACCTCACCGACGTGACCTGGACCAGCGAGTGGGCCACGCAGGGCTGGCTGATGGACCACAGCAGGCTCACCGCGCAGCGCCGGGACGAGCTCATGCCGTCCACAGTGGAGACGGTGCGCTACGACGGGCGGGACTGGGCCGTGCCGTTCTACACCAACGCGGGCCTGCTGTTCTACCGCCACGACCGCGTTCCCCCGCCCACGACCTGGCGCGAGGTCTACGCCCGGGCGGCCCAGGACCGGTCCCAGCGGGTCGAGATGCAGGCCAAGCGATACGAGGGGCTGACGGCGAACTTCCTCGAACTCCTCTACTCCGCGGGCGGATCGGTGATCGACGACGCCGGCCGGGTCACCGTCGACTCGGCGCAGACCCGCGAAGTCCTGCGGTTGATGGCCGAGGGCATGGAATCCGGCGCCCTCGATCGCGCGTGCCTGACCTACGACGAGGACTACGCCCGCCGCGCCTACGAGTCCGGCGCGGCGGGCTACCTGCGGCAGTGGCCCAGCGCGCACGAGCTGATCAGCCAGACCGCGGTCGGCCCGGCCACCAGGGCGGTGGCGCTGCCCGCCTTCGACGAGCGCAGCGAGCCCGCCGCCGTGCTGGGCGGCTGGAACCTCGCCATCGCGGCGAAGTCCGAGAACACCGGCGCCGCGGTCGCTCTCATCGACTTCGCGACCAGCGGGGAGTTCCAGAAGCAGATGGTCCTGGAGACGGCCCAGGCACCGGTGTTCGCCTCGCTCTACGACGACCCCGAGGTGCGCGCGAAGCTCCCGTTCATCCCGCAGCTCAAGGAATCGCTGCTGCACGCCCGGCCCCGTCCCCGATCCCCGGTCTACTCGCAGGTCTCGCGCGCGATCTACGACAACGCCTACGCCGTGATCTCCGGGCAGACCGACGTCGAGTCGGGCGTGCGGGAGATGGCCCACGACGTCGAAACCGCGCAGGAGACCTTCTGATGAGCCGAGTCGACGCCCAGCAGAGGCGCACCGCGGTGTGGATGGTCTCCCCCGCGCTGGCGATCATGTTCCTGGTGGCCGCAGTACCGATCGGCTACGCGATCTGGTTGTCGCTCAACGCCTACAGCGTCCGGCGGGCGGGACTGTCGCAGTTCGTCGGCTTGACCCACTACTGGAACGCGCTGATCTCCGAGGAGTGGTGGCGGGCGTTCGGCCAGACCTTCCTGTTCGCCTTCTCCTCGGTGACCCTGGAAGTGGTTCTCGGCGTGGCCATGGCGCTGCTGCTGAACCTGGCCTTCCGGGGGCGCGGGCTGCTGCGGTCGGTGCTTCTGGTGCCTTACGCAGTGCTGACGGTGGTCTCGGCGATCACCTGGCAGGCCATGTTCGAGTCCAACCTCGGGCTGGTCACGGGCCTGCTGCGGGCGCTGGGCCTTCCCGGGGGCGGGCAGGTGTGGCTGGCCGAACCCGGCTACGCGATGGCCGTGATCATCGCCGCCGACGTGTGGAAGACCGCCCCGTTCGTGGCGCTGCTCGTGCTGGCCGGTCTGCAGGTCATCCCGGGCGAGGTCTACGAAGCCGCCGACCTCGACGGGGCGAGCCGGTGGCAGACCTTCTGGCGGGTCACCCTGCCGCTGCTGCGCCCGGCGATCGCGCTGGCGGCGATCTTCCGGCTGCTGGACGCGCTGCGGATCTTCGACCTCCCGTTCGTGCTGACCAAGGGCTCCAACGGGACCGAGACGATGTCCATGATCGCCTACCAGGAACTGCGCGAAGGGCGGCTGATCGGCCAGGGTTCGGCGCTGTCGATCCTCACCTTCATCACCGTCATGGCCGTGTCCCTGGTGTACATCCGCTTCGCGGGCGGCAACATCCGCGACGTCGCCGAGGAGGGCGCCCGGTGAAGCAGACGAGACCGCGGCCGTGGGTCTTCGGGTTCGCGCTGGTGGTGATGCTGACGTCGCTGGTGCCGTTCTACTGGTTGATCAACACCTCGCTCAAGACCGGCGCGGAGCTGTCCTCCGGGTCGCTGCTGCCCGGCTCGCCGTCGCTGCGCAACTACCTGGAGGTCGTGCAGGACGAGGACTTCCTGACGGCGCTGGGCAATTCGCTGATCGTCGGCGTGGTGACCACCTCGCTGGCGCTGCTGCTGGCCTCCTTCGCCGCCTACGCGCTCGCCCGGCTGAAGCTGCCGCGCAAGGGGATCATCCTCGGCCTGGTGCTGTCGGTGACCACGTTCCCGGTGATCGCCATCGCCGCGCCGATGTTCACGATCTGGAGCGACATCGGGCTCTACGACACGCTGCCGGGGCTGATCATCCCGAAGCTGACCTTCGCGCTGCCGATGGCGATCTTCGTGCTCACCTCGTTCTTCCGCGAGATCCCGTTCGAGCTGGAGGAATCCGCGCTCATCGACGGAGCGAGCCCGTTCACCGCGTTCCGCAAGGTGATCCTGCCGCTGGCCGTCCCCGGCATCGCCACCACCGCGATCCTGGTGTTCATCTCGGTGTGGAACGAATTCCTGCTCGCGGTCACGCTCACCTCGACCCCGGAGTCCCGGACCGTTCCGGTCGCGATCGCGTACTTCTCCGGGACCAGCGACTTCGACCACCCGATCGGCACGATCAGCGCGGCATCGGTGCTCGTCACCCTGCCGCTGCTGGTGCTCGTGCTGCTGTTCCAGAAGCGCATCGTGGCCGGTCTGACCGCCGGCGCGATCAAGGGCTGAACCCACCGCAGATCGAAGGAGTCCCTGACATGAGTGACCCCACGTTCCGGGTCGGAGTCGTCGGCGTCGGCTGGGCGGGCCAGCAGCACCTGGCCGCCTACGCGGCGCTGCCGAACGTCGAGATCGTGGCGATCGCCGGGCAGGAGGCGGACACGCTGGCCTCGCTCGGCGAGCGCTACGGCGCACCGCACCTGTTCGCCAGCTGGGAGCAGCTCGTCGAACTGCCCGAGCTCGACGCGGTGAGCATCGCGGTGCCCAACTTCCTGCACGCACCGATCGCCGTCGCCGCGCTCAAGCGCGGACTGCACGTGCTCAGCGAGAAGCCCTTGGCGCGCAACGGCATCGAGGGACGGCAGATGGTCGACGCGGCCCGCTCGGCCGGGCGCGTGCTCGACGTGGCCTTCAACCACCGTCTGCGCGGGGACATCCAGACCCTCGGCGGGATCATCCGCGGCGGCGAGCTGGGAACGCCCTACTACGCCAAGGCGTCCTGGATGCGGCGGCGCGGAATCCCCAAGATCGGCAGCTGGTTCACCAACCGCGAGATGGCCGGTGGTGGACCGCTGGCCGACATCGGCGTGCACGTGCTGGACTACGCGCTGTTCCTGCTCGGCGAGCCGGAGGTCGAGTCGGTCACCGCGGCCACCTACGCCGAGCTGGGCACGCGCGACATCGGCGGCATGAAGTGGGAGACCGCCCAAGCCAAGGGCGGTTTCGAGGTCGAGGACTTCGCCTCGGCGTTCATCCGCCTCCGGGGCGGCGGAACCCTGGTGCTGGAGACCTCGTGGGCGGCCTTCCGCGATCCCGTCGACCTGATCGACTTCAGCGTGCTGGGAACCGAGGGCGGCGCCGAGCTCCGCGCCGTGGGCGCGACCAAGGCGCAGGTCGGTGATCTGCACGTGTACCGGGACGTCGACGGCGAGATCGCCGACTACCAGCCCACCGCCGAGCCCGGGCGCGCGCACGCCGCCGTGGTGGAGAACTTCGTGCGGGTGCTGGGAAATCCGCAGGAGTGGGCGGACAACGACGGGTCCGAGGCGCTGCGCCGGGCCGAGGTCATCGACGCCTGCTACCTCTCGGCCGCCGAGAAGCGGGAGGTGGCGGTCGCATGAGCGGACTGCGCATCACCGTCTGGAACGAGGGCGTCCACGAGGCCCGCAACCACCCGCCCGTGATGGCCGAGATCTACCCGGAGGGCATCCACGGCGCTCTCGCCGAGGGCATCCGCGGCGAGCTGCCCTCGGCGACGGTGCGCACCGCTCTGCTGGCGGATGCCGGGCACGGGCTCACCGAGGAGGTGCTGGCCGCCACCGACGTGCTGCTGTGGTGGGGCCACCTCGCGCACGGCGAGGTCGACGAAGCGGTGGTCGACCGCGTGCAGCGGCACGTCCTCGGCGGGATGGGACTGCTGGTGCTGCACTCCGGGCACTTCTCCCGGATCTTCCAGCGCCTGCTGGGCACGACCTGCTCGCTGGGCTGGCGCGACGGCGCCGAGCAGGAGCTGGTGTGGACGGTGGCCCCGCACCACCCGATCGCCGACGGCGTGCCGACCCCGCTGGTCATCCCCGAGCAGGAGACCTACAGCGAGTTCTTCGACATCCCCGCGCCGGACGAGCTGATCTTCCTGTCCTCCTTCGACGGCGGCGAGGTGTTCCGGTCGGGCGTGACGTTCTTCCGCGGCCACGGCCGGATCTTCTACTTCAGCCCCGGCGACCAGCGCTACCCCGTCTACCACCAGCCCGAGATCCGCCGGATCATCGCCAACGGCATCCGCTGGGCGGCCCAGCCGGACCGCCCCCGCACACCCCCGGAGGTCGCCAATCTCGACCGCCACTGGCGTTGACCAGCCACATTCGAATTTCGAATCCGCCGGCCCGGTCAGGTGACGTTGGCCGGGAAGTAGTGCTTCGGGTCGCCCCGCTTCTCCAGCGGTGGGTAGTTGCGGGGCGGCGTCTCCACCAGAGGGGCGTCCGCGGGCAGGCGGCCCTGCGCCCGCTTCCAGGCCGCCCTGGCGCGCGGGTGGTAGCGGAACCGGAAGGGCACCAGGCTCCACGCGGCGCCGAAGACCCGGCCGACGATCTTCAGCAGCAGCTCGTCGCGCCGGGTCCAGCGCAGGCCGAGCTTCTCCCGGACCGGCGGGTCGTAGCAGCCGGTGGTGAGCCAGTGCATGAGCCGCACGGTCGGCGGGCGCAGGAGACGCCAGACGGGATCCGGCAGCCGGCTCACTAGCGGCGGCTTGCCGATGCGGGAGACGTCGCGGACGTCCAGGGTCGCCTTGTTGACCTCCAGCACCTCGCGGCACATGTGGTCCCAGTAGCGCTGGAAGCTCGGCCAGTCCGGCGGGACCGGCCGCATGCTCATCCCGTAGAGGCGGTACCACTGGACGCCCTCGGCGTAGACCTGCGCCTTCTCCGCCTCGGTCATGGGCGTGCCGAGCCGCTCGGCGATCAGGATCGGCATCACCAGGAACGTCGAGTGCGCCCAGAAGAACGTCTCGGGGTTCAGCGCGTGGTACGGCCTGCCCTGCTTGTCGACGCCCTTGATTTCGTTGTGGAAGCCGCGCACCAGCCGTGCGGTCTCCGCCGCGCGCGGACCGTCGTAGACGACGCCGCCGATCGGGTACAGCGAGCGGTAGAGCCGTTCCCAGCGCTCGTCGAAGAACTCGGAGTGATCCTCCACCCCGGCTCCGAGCTGGGGGTGCATGTTCTGCATCGACCCCGCCCACAGGGCCAGCAGGAGACCCCGCCAATCACCGAAGTACCGCCACATCAGCGAATCCGGACCCAGCGGCTCGGGCATGTGACGCTCCGTTCGATGTGAGGACACCCGTCATCAAAAGTAAGCAGGCCGCCACGCACCGTCAATGGCGCACGCCCGGACGGACGCCACCGCCGTCCCGCCTAGGAGTCGTTTCAGGATGCGGCGGAGCCGTTGTTTCAGGTGTGGGACTCAGCCGGCACCGCTGTGGCCTTCCCCTGCGGGGATTTCTCACACGTCGTCTGGATGAGTACGCCGCGACGCCGTGCCTTGGGCATACATAAGTCGTGGCGCACGGAGTCCAGGCGGCGTGTGAGGTTCCGCCACCCGCACCGCCAAGCAAGGTGACTCCGCAACAACCCCTTAGACTCGGGCGCGGAGGTGGTCCAGCCGTGATGAACAAGAGCCGACTCGGCATCCTGCTGGTGCGCACGCTGCTGTTCTTCGCCGTGGCCGTGGTGCTCGGCGTGCTCAACGGCTGGCCGTCGTACGCGATCATCGCGGTGGCGCTGACCGGGGGCGCCGCGCTCGTGCAGTTCGGCGGCTGGCTGTGGATGCGCCGCGCCGAGCAGCAGCAGCCCGCGACGGAACGACCGCAGGTGCGGAGCGAGTTCCTCTGACTGGCCCGAATTACCCCCCTGGGGTATAAAGGTGGCGGGTCCACCGGCCCAGGGGAGGTACATCGATGCACGGCTACACCCACAACAAGGACGACTACGCCAAGCGACTGCGTCGCATCGAAGGTCAGGTGCGCGGTCTCGCGCGCATGATCGACGACGACGAGTACTGCATCGACGTGCTCACCCAGGTCTCGGCCACCACCAAGGCGCTGCAGGCGGTCGCGCTGGGCCTTCTCGACGAGCACCTCAAGCACTGCGTCTCCGAGGCGATGTCCGAGGGCGGCGACCAGGCCGAAGCGAAGATCCGCGAGGCCAGCGACGCGATCGCGCGCCTGGTCAAGTCCTGACCGGCCAACCCGTGCGCACCGGAGCGCTCCGCTGGACCCTGCTGCTGGTCCTGACCCTGGGCGTCCTGCTGATGCACCACGTCCCCACGCACCACGTCCCCACGCAGCACGTCCCCACGCAGCACGTCCCCACGCAGCACGTCCCCGCGCACCACGTCTCCGCGCAGCACGACTCGCACCAGGTCCAGCGCTCGGTCTCCGCCCACGCGCAGGTCGACTCCTCGAACACCGCGCCTGACGGGCACGGCGTGCTGCACCTGTGCCTGGCGCTCGCCGTGACCTTCCTCGCGCTGCTCGCCCCGCGGCTGGGGCGCGCCGTCGGCGCACCTGTGGAGATGTCGCTCCCCCGGCTCCGGCGCACACTGGAGCGGGCGCGACCTCCGGACCCATTACCTCGGCGGCTCGCCGCGCTCTGCGTACTCCGGCGCTGATCGGCGCTCACCGGCACTGCCGGCCACACCCGATCCAGCACACCGAACACGAGGTATTTCGCGATGAAGCACGCCCGCACGGGCGCCGCCGCGCTCGGCGCCGCCCTGTCACTGTCGTTCCTGGCCGGCTGCGGCCAGCCCGACACCCCCGCTCCGCCCGCTCCCCCGGCGCAGTCCGCACCCGCGCACAACGACGTCGACGTGATGTTCGCTCAGGGGATGGTCCCGCACCACCAGCAGGCGATCGAGATGTCCCGCATGGCCGTCCAGCAGGCGCAGTCCCAGCAGGTCAAGGACCTGGCCGCCCGCATCGAGGCCGCCCAGGGACCGGAGATCGACGAGCTCAACGGCTGGCTGCGGGACTGGAACGTCCAGCAGTCCGAGCACGGGGGCCACGGGGGACACGGTGGTCACGGCACCGGCGGCATGATGTCCTCCGACGAGATGGCCGGTCTCGACCGGGCGAAGGGCACCGAGTTCGATCAGAAGTTCCTGATGCTGATGATCAAGCATCACGAGGGCGCGGTGACCATGGCCCGGACCGAGGTCGAGAAGGGCCGCTTCCCCGACACCCAGCAGATGGCCCGGGAGATCATGATCAGCCAGCAGTCCGAGATCGACTCGATGCGCACGATGCTCACCCAGCACTGACCGAATCGCCGCCCGGGCCGCACGCGCCCGGGCGGCGCGAGTCGAACACATCTGAATTCACGCAATCGTCACCGGCTCCGGGAATACTCGTCCACAGAGGACGGACAATGCGCCCGGTGTAACCCGTATCGCGCCGAGTCTCGGATTTCCGCGGAACAAACGCGCCTTCCCGCACGCTCCAGCACAGGTATCGGACATCCATGCGGAAGGAAGCGATGGAAGACGTTGCTGTGCGTTCCCCGGCGGTGCCGAACGGGACGACCGATGTCCGCACCGACGAACCGACCGGGCCGAGGAGACTGCGCATCATCGCGGTGCTCGGGGCGCTGATCGCCCTCGGCCCGCTGACCATCGACATGTACTTGCCCGCGCTTCCCTCCATCGGCGCGGACCTGGGGGCTCCCGACTCGACCGTCCAGCTCACGCTCACCGGAACGCTGCTCGGCCTGGGGCTGGGGCAGTTGCTGATCGGCCCGCTCTCCGACGTCGTCGGCCGCCGCGCACCGCTCATCGCCGGAACCGCGTTGCACATCGTCGCCTCGCTCGCCTGTCTGATCGCGCCGAACATCGCGGTGCTCGGCGCGCTGCGCGTGGTGCAGGGCGCCGGCGCGGCGGCGGCGATGGTGGTCGCGATGGCAGTGGTCCGCGACCTGTGGTCGGGCCGCGCGGCCGCCACCGCCCTGTCCAGGCTGATCCTGGTCATGGGCATCGCACCGATCCTGGCACCGACGTTGGGCGGCGCGGTGCTGCTGTCGACCTCGTGGCGCGGGGTCTTCGGCGTGCTGGCCGCCCTCGGGGTGGCGCTGCTGGCGCTCGCCGCGTTCGCGCTGCCGGAGTCGCTGCCGCCGCAGCGCCGCAGGCAACCGCACTTCGCGCCGGTGCTGCGGACCTACGCCACGCTGCTCACCGACCGCGAGTTCGTGCTGCTGCTGATCGTGGCCGCGCTGGCGATGACGGCCCTGTTCTCCTACGTCTCGGGCTCCTCGTTCGTGCTGCAGGAGCAGTACGGCCTCGACCAGCAGGCGTTCGGCCTGGTCTTCGGAGCGGGCGCGGTGGCGCTCATCGGCGCCTCGCAGCTCAACGTGCTGCTGCTCAACCGCTTCACCACGATGCGGATCGTGGTGACCTCCCTGTCGGTGGCCACGGCGGCCGGTCTGGTGATGATCGTCCTCACCACCACCGGCACGGGCGGCCTGGCCGGATTCCTCGTGCCGCTGTGGGTGGTCCTGGGCGCGATGGGCTTCGTGATGCCCAACGCCCCGGCGCTCGCCCTCGGCCTGCACGGTGAGGCCGCGGGCACGGCCGCAGCGCTGCTGGGGGCCTGCCAGTTCGGGCTCGGCGCCCTGATCGCCCCGCTGGTGGGTGTGCTGGGCAACGACGGCCCGGCGATGGCGGTCATCATGACCTCGGGTGCGGCGATCGCGCTCGTCGCGCTGGCGGCGATGGTACGGCTCAGCAATCGAACCGTGCCCGCCGCTTAACCCCTGCGAGGGCTGACCAGGATTTAGCATCACGGCTGGGCGGTCTCCCCCGCCCAGCCGTGAGGAGGACGCGATGCCCGAGCCGGACGAGATCGATCTGGACAAGCCCAACGCCGCTCGGGTCTACGACTACTACCTCGGCGGCAACCACAACTTCGCCGTGGACCGCCGGATGGGCGATGAGGCGATCGCGATGTGGCCGGAGCTGCCGCAGATCATGCAGGCCAACCGGGCCTTCCTGCGGCGGTCGGTGCACTACTGCGTCGAGCAGGGCATCCGCCAGTTCCTCGACCTGGGATCGGGAATCCCGACGGTCGGCAACGTGCACGAGGTGGCGCAGCTGGCCGCACCGGGGAGCCGCGTGGTCTACGTCGACACCGATCCGGTCGCCGTGGCCTACAGCAAGAAGCTGCTGGCCGACAACCCCGATGCCGAGATCCTGCGCGCGGACGCCCGCGACCCGCAGGAGGTGCTCGAATCCGACGAGGTCGCCGCGCTGCTCGACCTGGACGAGCCGGTAGCGGTGATGATGGTGGCGCTGCTGCACTTCGTCGGCGACGAATCAGATCCGCAGCGCGTCATCGCCGGCTACCGGGAAGCGTTGGCGCCGGGCAGTTTCCTGTGCGTCTCGCACGCGACCGGCGAGGGGCGCCCGGATGTCGCCGACGAACACGCCGACCTCTACCAGAAGCGGACGACAACTCCGATGACGTTCCGCTCCCGAGCTGAGATCGGCGAGTTCTTCGAGGGTTTCGAACTGGTCGAACCGGGCCTGGTGTTCATGCCGCAGTGGCGACCGGTCTCCCCCTCCGATGTCGGCGACAACCCGGAGCGCTTCACCGCGCTCGTGGGCGTCGGCCGGAAATTATGAGCGGCTGCGCCGCTTGCGGCCGGTGACCGCGTTGTAGATGACCAGCACGATGATCGCGCCGATCACCGAGCCGATCCACCCCGCCGGCTGGAATCCCCGCAGGCCGACCGTGAACAGGCCGAACAGGAAACCACCCACGACGGATCCGACGACGCCGAGGACGATCGTCATCAGCAGGCCGATGTCGTCCTTGCCCGGGACGATGGCGCGGGCCAGGAAGCCCGCGATCAGACCGAAGACGATCCAACCGAGAATTGTCAAAAACACCGAGCTCACCCGTTTCGGTCGCGGACAATGTGAATTCCCAGGGTACTCCGATCATGCCCGCGAGGTCTCGGTGATCGTTTTCACCCGCGTTTCACTGCTATCACGAATTGGCTGACATCGAGCATCGGAGCAGCTCCGGGCCCCGGATTCCGACCGAGTCGGCCGGCCGCGACCTCGCTGAACTCGATCTCGCTCACCCAATTGAGCTTCGCCAGGGATTCGGCGACGGGCAGTTCTCCGTCGTCGTGCAGAACGGTGTCGAGGTCCATCCCCTGCTTCGCCCCGAAGGAGGAGATCTGCGGGTCGGCGGCGATCTTCCGCGTGCCGCGGAACTCCTCCACCGCCAGGCGGCTCCCGGGGGCGGACAGCTCGGAGACCGACTCCAGCAGCCGGAGCCTCGCATCGCCCGGGAGGTACGGCAGCAGTCCTTCGGCCAGCCACGCCGTGGGAGCGGTGACGTCCAGACCTGCGGCGATCAGTGCTGCGGGCCAGTCGTCCCGCAGGTCGACACCCACCAACCGATGCTCGCAACCGGGTTCGGCACCGGCCTCGGCGAGGGTGTTCTGCTTGAAATGCAGCACTTTTGGCTGGTCGAGCTCGAACACCGCGGTCCCGGAGGGCCATTCGAGCCGGTAGGCGCGCGCGTCGAGGCCGGCGGCCAGGATCACGCACTGCCGCAGACCGGATTCGCCCGCCGCGGTCAGGAAGTCGTCGAAGGCCCGGGAGCGGACGCCCAGGTAGTGGTCTACGCGCTCGGCCCAGCGCGGACCGTCTTCCGGGATCGCCGCCAGCGCCTCGGGCGTGGTCGGGAATCCGACGCCCTGATCGGCCGCGTGCACCAGCGTCGCGGCGTGCGGGTCGTCGATGAGCCGGTCGTGCCTGCAGGTCTCGATCGCGCGCATCGCGGCGACCGCGAGCGCGGTCAGACCGACGCCGCTCGCGACCCCCCAGTCCTGATCCACCACGTGCGCGAGCGTAAGGCGGGAGGTCGGCGCGGGTCCACCAACACGACCCGGAAGAACCCGCCCAGCAGGCCCTTCCGGGTTCGCGGTCACCTCATGCGGTCTTGCGGGCCATCACGAAGCGTCCGGTGTCAGCCATCTGGCCGAACATGCCGTTGAGGTCGCGACCGTAGCGCTGCGCCTTGTCCTCGGCGCCTTCGGCCTCGACCTCCCAGCCGAGCCCGCGCAGCACGTCGGGGGCCTCCGGGCGGTCGTCGGAGTGCAGGAGCTCGCGCATGTCGATGCCCCACTCCTGCCCGAACTCCGCGAGGTTCTCGTCCTCGAACAGCCGGGTGACGTTCTGGAAGTCCTCCACCGCCAATCGGCTCCCGGACGCCGAGAGCTTGTCGATGCTGGCCAGCAGCTGCTGCTCGGCCTCCGGCGGCAGGTAGGGCAGCAGCCCCTCGGCCAGCCACGCGGTGGGCGCCTCGGGGTCGAAGCCCGCGGAGAGCAGCGCCGAGGCCCAGTCCTCGCGCAGGTCGATCGGCACGGGCCGGTGAGCGCACTTGGGCACGGCTCCGAGGCCGTCGAGCACGGTCTGCTTGAACTCCAGGACCTTGGGCTGGTCGATCTCGAACACGGTGGTGCCCGCGGCCCAGTCCAGGCGGTGGGCGCGGGCGTCCAGGCCGGAGGCCAGGATGACGGCCTGGCGGACGCCGGCCTCGCCCGCTTCGGTGAAGAAGTCGTCGAAGCAGCGCGACCGCACGCCCATGTAGTCCTCCATCTGGGCCTGCGCCCAGATGGAGTCGGCCGGCAGCTGCGCGACCTCCTCCGGGGAGGTCGGCATCGGCGCCGGTGCGTCGGCGGCCTTCACGAACGCCGCGGCGTAGGGGTCCGACATCAGGCGGTCCTCGCGGTGCGTCTCCAGCGCACGCGCCGCGGCCACGCCCAGAGCCGTCAGCCCGACGCTGGTCACGATGTCCCATTGCTGGCCAGTTGTCACGCTTGCACCTCCCGGCCCCCGCGCAAGTCCCCCGGGGCCTCATCGGTTCAGGTATTAGGCCGAACGCGCTGAGCTGAATTCGGCACTGATCGTGACCGTAACAAACTAGTTGCGTACAGCAACTACGTGTGCGTTAAGGCACATCGCAGAGCGGACGAACCGCTGAAATGCCTTGCAACCAGGCGAAATGCGCACACCGGTTCGAGCCGCGGAGCGAACTCCGACCCGGCCGCGAGCCCGGGGTGATGAGCGGGCGCAGACGCTCGGAAATGGCGAATGGACGCACCCCGCTCAACGCACCGTTGCACCGGACCAACAAGATCCACCCGTGTGGGTGATCGACGACCGCGAAAATTGTGCCGTTCAGCGCATAGACTCCCGGGCCGTGACTGCACTACCGCACAGCTCGACCGAGGCGGCCCTGCGCGACGCGGTGGACACAGCCCTCATCGACTTGCTGACGAAGCCGAACAACCCGGCCGACCGAGCCCGCCAGGAGCTCACCCGCGCCGTCGTGTTGCTCGACGAGCACCCGCAGATCGCCGTCTCCCCCGACGCGGCGACCGCGGTGCGCAGCGCTGCCGCGCACCTGGCGCACGGCGAACGCGCCGACGCGCGCACCGCGCTGGTCACCGCGCGCGGCAGGCTGTCGGCCCCCGGTTCCCGGCAGGCAGCCCGCAACAACTGAGCATCTCGGTGCCATAACGGTCCGGTCGTCCAAGCCCGGCGCGAGCAACCGCGCCGGGCTTGGAACGTCTTCAGGCGAAGCACGGTTCGCTTGGAGGAACATGTCCGACCACACCGCTTCCCCACCGGTCGTCTCGCAGTACCAGGTCCCCGCCCCACCCCTGTTCGACTCGTTCTGGCCCAAGCCCGAGTCCGGTGCCGCCCGCGCGTTGCTCGCCGCGCTGATCAGCGGCCTCGCCGCCGCGGTGTTCCTCCCCCTCGACGATCCCGGGATCGGCTGGACCCTGTTCGGGGCGGTGAGCGCGGCCGCGCTGCTGTTCGCCGTCCGCGAGGCGCGGATCGGCAGGGTGCTGTGGGCCGCGGCCGGACTCCTCCTGCTGTCGGTGTGCGCGCTGCGCAGCGCCGAATGGCTCTCGGCGCTGTGCGTGCTCACCTCCGCGGTGGCCGCTGCGCTGGCGGTCAGCGACGCCCGCGCGGTCCGGGAGCTGGTCCTGATGGCCGTCGCGGTCCCGGTGGCGGCCTGCCGCGCGCTGCCGTGGACCGCTCGGGGCATGCGCGGGCGGGTGCGCGGCAGCCGGGCGCTGCGCATGGGCTTCTCCGGGCTGGTGGCCCTGCTGTTGCTGCTGATCTTCGGGGCGCTGTTCGCCGGAGCCGACGAGAACTTCGCGCGGATCGCCGACGCCGTCGTGCCCGAGCTGGACTTCGAGACGTTCTTCCGCGCGACGTTCGTGTTCGTGCCCTTCACCCTGCTGGCGCTCGGCGCCGCGTTCACCGCCCTGCGCCCGCCCCGACTGGATCCGGCAGGCGGCGAGCGCCGCACGCTGCGCGGACCGGAGTGGGCGGTGCCGATCGGCGTGCTGGTCGCCCTGTTCGCGCTGTTCATCGTCGTGCAGGCGACGTCGCTGTTCGGCGGTCCCGCGCACGTGCACGACAGCGCCGGACTGACCTTCTCCGCCTACGCGCGAAGCGGGTTCTGGCAGCTCACGCTGGTGACGATCCTGACCCTGCCGGTCATCGCCGCCGCCGCGCGCTGGGCGCCCCGGCGCAGCGCGGCCGAGCGGAACCTGCTGCGCGGCCTGGTCGGCGCGCTGGTGGTGCTGACGCTGGTCATCGTCGGCTCGGCGCTGGCCCGGATGTGGTCGTACCAGGACGCCTACGGGTACACGGTGTTGCGCCTGCTGGTGATGACCTGCGAGATCTGGCTGGGCATCGTCTACGCGATGATCATCGCCGCCGGTGTGCGGCTGCGCGCGCACTGGCTGCCCACCGCGATCCTCGGAACGGCCGTGGGCGCCCTGCTCGTGCTGGCCGCGGTGAATCCCGAGGGCGTGGTCGCCGGGGCCAACGTGACCCGGTTCGAGCAGACCGGCAAGATCGATCCCGAGTACCTGGCGACGCTCTCCGCCGACGCGCTGCCCTCGATCGACCGCCTGCCCGCGGAGCTCAAGCAGTCGGTCGTCCTCGACATCACCGCGGACGCCGGCGAGCTCTCGTGGCGTTCGTGGAACCTCACCGACGCGCTCAGCCGCCCCTGAGACTCGGACCCGGCGCGAACGCACCTGGGGTGCGCTGCTTCTCCGCGAAGTCGCGCACCCCAAGCGCTTCCTAGCCCAGTTCGCTCAGCCGCTCCCGGTACTCCTCGCCGCTGAGCTCGCCCCGCGCGTAGCGCTCGGCGAGGATCGTCCGCGCGCTAGCGGTCGGCGAGTTCCGTCGCGTCCTGCGCAGGATCGCGTAGATCGCCGTGACGATCAGCGACGCGATCAGCACCATCCAGACCAGGCCGAAGATCCAGAACGGTCCTCCGCCGTGCCCACCGGGCCCGTGCCCGGGGCCCCACTGCATCAGCAACTCGGTCACCATCTCTGCTCACCTTCTTCGTCGGTGAGTCCAGGATCGGCGGCGGAGGCCGTGGTGACGTCGGGTCACGAGCGACACCTCGGCTACCGCCCGCGACGTAGTCCGGGTCGGGACCGATGCGCACGCAGCGCACACGAGCCTGGAAAACCTCGGTCGTTCACCCTTGGTTGCCGCGTCGTTTCTTGCGATCACCCGCGCATCCGGGGTTTGGTGGGCGAGACGGTATTTTTCGGCGCCACCAGGCGGGAGCTCGAAGTTGGACGCAGCTGAGATCGCCGGACCCAAGCCCGTCATGGCCGGCCGCAGGCCGTGGGGTCCGCAACTGTCTGTGTACGTGTTCATCCTCGGGCCCTTCCTCGCCCTGGTGGCAGCCGTGCCGCTGGCGTGGGGATGGGGCCTGAAATGGTGGGACGTGGCCCTGGCCGCGGGCTGGTACCTGCTGACCATCCTCGGCGTGACGGTCGGCTACCACCGCTACTTCACCCACGGGGCCTTCCGCGCGAAGCGGTGGCTGCGCATCACCCTCGCCGTGGTGGCGAGCATGGCCGTGCAGGGACCGATCCTGCACTGGGTCTCCGATCACCGCAGGCACCACGCCTTCGCCGACCGGGAGGGCGACCCGCACTCGCCGTGGGCGTTCGGCACCTCGCCGGCCGCGCTGGTCCGCGGGTTCTGGCACGCACACATGGGCTGGGTGTTCGAGCGTGACCTCACCAACCAGGAGCGCTTCGTCCCCGACCTGCTGGCCGATGCGGACATGCGCCTGGTCCACAAGCTGTTCGGTCCCCTGACGGTCGCAACGTTCCTGCTGCCCGGCCTCATGGGGTGGCTGATCACCGGGACCGCGTGGGGCGCGTTGACCGCGTTCTTCTGGGCCGGGCTCGTCCGGGTGGCCTTCCTGCACCACGTGACCTGGTCGGTGAACTCGATCTGCCACCTCGTCGGGGAGCGGCCGTTCAAGAGCCGGGACAAGGCCGCCAACTTCTGGCCGCTGGCGATCCTGAGCATGGGCGAGTCCTGGCACAACCTGCACCACGCGGACCCGACCTGCGCCCGTCACGGCGTCCAGCGCGGCCAGATCGACATCTCCGCCCGGGTCATCTGGCTGTTCGAGAAGGCCGGATGGGCCCACCACGTCCGCTGGCCCACCCCGACCCGCCTGTCCCGCCTCGCCGTGGGCGAGGACTGATACGGGCCTGACTCATCGCCTCGCGGAGGTGCAGCGGATGCAGAGCTCGGCCGCCGGGAGGGCTTCCAGGCGTTCCTTGGTGATGCGCTTGCCGCAGCGCCGGCACTGACCGTAAGTGCCGTTCTCGACGCGGTGAGCGGCCTCGTCGAGGGCTTCGAGCTCGGCCTTGGCGTCGGCGAGCAGACCCTGCGTCTGGGCGCGCTCGTAGGCGATGGTGACGCCTTCGGGGTCGTGCTCGTCGTCGTTGGTGGTCCAGGTGGTGGACTCGACGATGGACGTGAGGTGCCTCTGCAGCGACTCGATGCGGTGCTGCACCTCGGTCCTCTGGTCGGCCAGGAGCTTCTCCGGCGACTTGCGCGCCATGCCCGGTCAACGCCGCGCGGCCGGGTTTATTCCGGATCGGCTCCGGCGGTCACCGGTTCGGGGGCGGGCTCCTGCCGCTTGGCGCGGGAGCGGGCCAGGCTCGCGACGGTGGTCACCGCCAATGTGACCACGATGAACCCGAGCGACGCCGCGATGCCGATGTCCGGGACCGCGAAGTGGATCTCCTCGACGTGCGATCCGTGAAGGGCCTCGACGATCAGCTTGAGGCCGATGAAGCCGAGGATGACCGCCAGCCCGTAGCTGAGGTAGATCAGCCGGTCCAGCAGCCCGCCGATGACGAAGTACAGCTGCCGGAGCCCCATCAGCGCGAAGGCGTTGGCGGTGAAGATGACGAAGCCGTCCTTGGTCAGCCCGAAGATGGCCGGCATCGAGTCGAGCGCGAAGATCACGTTCGCCAGCCCGAGTGCGGCCACGACCAGCAGCAGCGGCGTGAACATCCGCTTGCCGTCGACGCGGGTGACCATCTTGCCGCCGTCGTAGGTGTCGGTGGTGGGGACGAACTTCTGCAGCGCGCGGATCATGCCGCTGCCCTCGTCGTCGGGCTCGTCGCCACCGGCGTCGCGGGCGACCTTGATCGCCGTGTAGATCAGGAACGCGCCGAACAGGTAGAACACCCAGTTGAACGCGGCGAGCACCGCGACACCGGCGGCGATGCACGCCGCGCGCAGCACGAGCGAGATCAGGATGCCGATGTAGAGCACCCGGTGCTGGTGCTCGCGGGGCACCGCGAAGCGCGACATGATGATCACGAAGACGAACAGGTTGTCCACCGACAGGCTGTACTCGGTGACGTACCCGGCGAAGAACTCAGCGCCGCTGGTGGAACCGGCGAAGACGAACAGCAGCCCGCCGAAGATCACCGCGAGCGCGACGTAGAGGGCCACCCACAGGCCGGCCTCCTTGACGCCGACCGCGTGCGGTCGCCGGCCCACCACCAGCAGGTCTGCCGCGATCAGGCCGAGCAGCGCGACAAGCGTCACCGCCCACACCCACACCGGGAAGTTCATCCGCGTCCCCTCACACCGACAGCTGCGCGCCCTGCCCCGGATCCGGACCAGTGCATGCAGAATACTGTATGGAAAACCGGACCCCGGGAGATCGTTGCGACAATCCCGGCGAATTCGGGCGGACGAACCCGAACTTTGGCGCACAAATCACAGCCGGGCAGGAGATTTTGGTGCGCTAAGTCCGATTCATCCTCGCCGGTGGGATTTTTCCGAAAGTCCACACTGGACTCATGGTCCCACGCGCGCCGGAATCCTCGTGCTCCGGCCACCCGAGGTCAAGGCGTCGAGATCAGGACCGCGAACCACCGCCCGTCGATCTCGACCAGTCGCCTGCCGAACCCGGCGGACAGCGCGGAGATCGCGTCGGCGCCGACCCTCGCCCAGCGGAACGTCCGACCCCGGCGGCCGGCACCGACGACCGTTCCGGTGCCGCACCAGATCCCGGCCCCGGGCGGCTCGACCTCGACCCAGGCCGCACCCCCGGGCCGCAGGAGTCCGCGCACCCGGCGGAGCAGGGCGGCCGGGTCTCCGCCGATGCCGATGTTGCCGTCCAGCAGCAGCACCTCGCGCCACCCCCGCTCTCCCGGCAGCGGCCCGAACACGTCGCGGTGCAGCGCACTGGCTCCGCGCGCGAGGGTCATCTCGACCGCCAGCGGCGAGCTGTCGATGCCCAGGCACATCACGCTGGCCCCGGTCAGCGCCGCCGCGAGCCTGCCCGGGCCGCAGCCGATGTCCAGGACCGGTCCCCGGCACGCGGCCAGCACGTGCCGGTCGGCGGCGTCGGGCTGGGCGATCCAGCGGTGACCGGGCAGCCTGCGGACACTGCCGTCGCTGGTCTCCAACCTCGCCGGGGCACCGCCGAGCGCCGCGTCGAACTCGCCGCTCACCGGGGGCACCCGGCCACCGCCGCGGCGAAGCGCCCGCGCGGCACCAGCTCAGCCACCGCGCGGGCGTCGGGCATGGTGTCGACGTCGGTGAGCTCGGGCAGTTCGCAAACGCGCAATCCGGCCGCGCGCAGCGCGTTGAGGGTCCGCCTGCCGGTGTCGGGCCGGGACGTCGGGACGTCGGCGAGCAGTGCGGCACACCGGGGATCGCGGAAGCCGACGGCCCACCAACCCCCGTCGGCGGCGGGGCCGTACACCGCATCGGCCGTGGCCAGCCGCTCGCAGGACTCCCCGAGCAGTGCCGCGGTGACCTGCGGGGTGTCCATCCCGATCTGCAGCACCGGCATTCCCGGCCAGGCGGCGGCGGTGTCGGCGTGCGCGTGCGCCAGGCGCTGCGGGAACCCGTCACCGCGCTGCGGCAGCACGCGCCCGGTCGCGAGCCCTTCGCGCAGTTCGGGAGCCCGGGCGGCGAGGTCGAGATCGCCGGTGAGGGCGACCACCGCGCGGGTCCCGTGCGTCGCGCGCACGGCGTCGAGGGTGTCGAGCAGGCTGGCGGCGGCGATCTCGGCGGCCTGCTCAGGCGTGGCCGGTGGGCACAACCGGGTCTTGGCGAGTCCGGCGACAGGCGCCTTGGCAACGACCAGCAGGGCGGTCATCGCAGCACCCGCGCCATGTCGCGGACTGCCCGCAGCGTGCCCCGCGCGGATCCGGAGACCTTCGAGCGGGTTCCCGCGGTGCGCGGCCGGTACTCGACGTCGATCTCGACGATCCGCCAGCCCGCGCTTCCCGCCCTGCTCAGCAGTTCGAGGGGATAGCCGAAGGCGCGGTCAGCGACCCCGAGCTCCAGTAGGTCGGCGCGGCGGGCCGCTCGCAGCGGAGCGATGTCGTGGACCGGCACACCGCGCCGGCGCAGCAGGGCGGCGATCAGCGCGTTGCCCGCTCGCGCGTGCAACGGCCAGGCACCGGAGACGGCCGGGACGCGCCTGCCGACGGCCAGGTCGGCCCCGCGCCGCACCTGCTCCACCAGCTCCGGCAGCGCCGCCGGGTCCAGGGAGCCGTCGCAGTCGGCGAAGCACACGATCTCGGAGCGCGCGGCTTCGAGCCCGGTGTGCACGGCGGCCCCGTAGCCGCGACGGGGTTCGGCGATCACCGTCGCACCCCGGGCCTGGGCGATTCCGGGTGAGGAGTCGCGAGATCCGTTGTCCACCACCAGTGCCCGGTATCCAGGGGGCAACGCCGCGAGCACTCCGGGCAGAGCGGCGGCTTCGTCGAGGCAGGGCAGCACCACGTCCACTTGGTCCACGCGGATCATGAAAGCGCACAGTGGACCCCGCGAAAAGTACTGCGACGCTTACCGAATCATTACGCCCGAGGAGTTGTTACGGGATTCTGACGGATCCCCGCGCACCGTGGCCGGGAGGCAGGTGCGCGACTACCTTCGCGGCGGTGCCCACCCTGCCCCGACGCGCCGAGCTGATCGCGCTCGCCGCCGCCGCGATGGTCATCGCCGCCACGGCGATCGCCGGACACGTCCTCAACCGAGCCGGCGTCCCGCTGCACGCCGACGGCGCCCCGCTCTTCGGCTTCTGGCATCCCCACCTCGGCCCTGGAACGCCCTTGGCGATCGGCCTGGCGGTCGCGGTCGTCGCGTGGGGTCCACCGCTGGCGGCGCGGCTGCCGTGGCGGGGACTGCTGGCGGCCGGGTACGCGGCGGCGCTGGGCTGGACCGTGTCGCTGGCGCTGGTGGACGGGTGGCGCGCGGGGTTCACCGAGCGGCTGACGGACTGGACCGAGTACCTCCACGACGTGCCCCGCGTGCACGACATCCCGATGATGCTCGGCGAGTTCACCCAGCACGTGCTCGCCGGCCGGCCCGGGTCCTGGACGGTGCACGTCTCGGGACACCCACCGGGTGCCCTGCTGGTCTACACGTGGCTGGACCGGCTCGGACTCGGCGGCGGCACCTGGGCGTCGCTGGTGACGGTGCTGGTGGCCTCGACGACCGCGATCGCGATCCCGGTGACCGTCCGGGCGCTGCGCGACGAGAACGCGGCGCGCGCGGTGGTCCCCTTCGTGGTGCTGCTGCCCGGTGCGGTGTGGATGGGCGTCTCGGCAGACGGCTTGTTCGCCGGCGTCACCGCGACCGGCATCGCGCTGCTGGCCCTGCGCCGCGCGCTGCCCTCCCTGCTCGGCGGCCTGCTGCTGGGCTTCGCGCTGTTCCTCAGCTACGGACTGGCGCTCGTCGGTGTGATCGCGCTCGCCGTGGTGCTGGCCCGCCGGTCGTGGAAGACCCTCCTGATCGCCGCGCTCGGCGCGCTGATGGTCGTCGGCGCTTTCGCCGCGGTCGGGTTCTGGTGGGTCGACGGGTACCACCTCGTGGTCCAGCGCTACCACCAGGGCGCGTTCGCCCAGCGGCCCTACTCCTACTGGGTGGTGGGCAACCTCGGCGCCTTCCTGCTCTCCGCGGGCCCGCTCGCCGCGGTCGCGCTGACCGCCGCGCTCTCCGGCCGCCTGAGCCGGGTCGCAGCGGGTGTCGACGCGTTGCGGGTGCTGGTGATCGCCGCGACGCTGGCAGTGCTGGCGGCGGACCTGTCGGGGTTGAGCAAGGCCGAGGTCGAACGGATCTGGTTGCCCTTCGGGGTGTGGTTCGCTGTGGGAGGTGCCCTGCTGCCCGCCGGTTCGCGGCGATGGTGGCTGGGCGCGCAGGCGGTGACCGCGCTGGCGGTCAACCACGCGATGGCGACGAGCTGGTGATGGGGATGCGCGAACAGGCCGGACGAGTGCTGGTCGTCGACGACGACCACGCGGTGCGCGACGTCGTCCGCCGCTACCTGGAGCGAGCCGGCTATCGGGTCGACCTGGCCGGTGACGGCGAGACCGCGCTGCGCCGCAACGCCGAGCTCAGGCCGGACCTCATCGTGCTGGACCTGATGCTGCCGGGCATCGGCGGCTTGGAGGTGTGCCGCAGTGTGCGCGAATCCCGGCCGGTTCCGGTGGTGATGCTGACCGCGCTGGGCGAGGAGTCCGACCGGGTCGCCGGACTGGAGCTGGGTGCCGACGACTACGTCGTCAAGCCCTTCAGCCCGAGGGAGCTGGTGCTGCGGGTGACCTCGGTGCTGCGACGGGCCACCCACGCCCCACCGGCGATGCAGGAGTCCATCGTGGACGGTTCGCTCGTGCTCGACCCGGACGCCCGCCGCTGCACCCTCGACGGCGCGGAGCTGGCGCTGACGACCCGGGAGTTCGACCTGCTCGCCCACTTGATGCGCAACCCCCGCAGGGCGTTCACCCGCGCCGAGCTGCTGGAAACGGTGTGGGGCTGGAACTTCGGCGACCAGTCCACCGTCACCGTCCACATGCGACGGTTGCGGGAGAAGATCGAGCCGAGACCGGACCGCCCCCACCGGATCAGCACGGTGTGGGGCGTCGGCTACCGCTACGACCCCGAGGCCGGCTGATGGACCTGCTCACCGAGCTCACCCACGTCGCGCCGTACGCGATCGGCCTGTCGCTGCCGGTGGCGCTGATCGGCGCCGGACTGCTCTACCTGCTCCGGCACCGGTCGTTGGCCACCGCCCTGACGGTGCTGGTGCTCGTGCCGCTCGTGGCCACCCTGGCCGGTGTCCTCGGGATCACCGGGTTCATGTTCGGCCCGCTGCTGACCACCGTGGTCGTCATCTGCACCGCCGTCGGTGTGGTCACCGTCCCGGTCGCGGTGGTGCTGGGCCGCAACATCGCGCGCCGGAGCGTGTGGGAGCGCGAGGCGCGCGCCCGCGAACGCGCCGCCGAGGCCTCCCGCCGCGAGCTGGTGGCCTGGATCAGCCACGACCTGCGTACCCCGCTGGCCGGGATCCGCGCGATGGCCGAGGCGCTGGCCGACGGCGTGGTCGACGAGCCCCGCGAGATCTGCTCCTACGCGGGCCGGATCCAGGGCGAGACCGAACGACTGTCGAGCATGGTGGACGACCTCTTCGAGCTCTCCCGCATCACGGCGGGCGCGCTGCACCTGGAGTTCTCCGCGGTGCCGCTGCACGACGTCGTCGACGAGGCCGTCGCCGCCGAGCACTCGCGCGCGCAGCGGCGCGGCGTGCGGCTGGCCACCGAGACCGAGGAGTGGCCGGTGGTGACCGGCAGCGACTCGGAGCTGGCGAGGGTGGTGCGCAACCTGCTGTCCAACGCCATCCGGCACACCCCGGCGCGCGGCTCGGTGGTGCTCAGCGCGGGACGTGACGGCCGCCAGGCGTGGCTGCGGGTCGACGACGGGTGCGGTGGCATCGACGCCGCCGATCTGGAGCGGGTTTTCGACATCGCCTACCGGGGTGATCACGCGCGCGGCGACCACGAGCACGAACCGGCCGGGGCCGGGCTGGGGCTGGCGATCGCCCGCGGCCTGGTGCAGGCGCACGACGGGGATCTCACCGCCCGCAACCACGGCCCCGGCTGCCGGTTCGAGGTCCGGCTACCGCTCGCCGACGGCGCCGCGTAGCGGGGCGTCGGCGAATTCCCGCACCCCGTCGGCGAAGGCGACCGAGGCTCGGAAGCCGAGAACGCGCCGAGCCTTCGCCGGGTCGGCGACGATGTGCCGGACGTCGTTGGGCCGCGCGCCGCCGACCACCTCCGGAGCCGGACCACCGCAGGCCAGCGACAGCTCCCGGGCCAGGTCGCCGATCGTGCGGGGTCGTCCGGAGCAGATGTTGACCGCGTCGAGCTCCCCCGGCGGCGCCGGCGTTGTCACGGCGGCGAGGTTGGCGGCGGCGACGTCCCGGACGTGCACGAAGTCGCGCCGCTGACCGCCGTCCTCCAGCACGGTCGGGGCCTCGCCCCGCTCCAGGGCGGAGCGGAACAGCGAGGCCACGCCGGCGTACGGCGTGCCGCTGGGCATCCTCGGGCCGTACACGTTGTGGTAGCGCAGCGCCCGCACGTCTCCCCCGGTCTGCCGGGCCCAGGCCGCCGCGAGGTGCTCCTGCGCGAGCTTGGTCGCCGCGTAGGTGCTGCGCGGGTCGAGCACGGCGTCCTCGGGCACCGACTCGGGCACCAGGGGCTCGGCGCAACGCGGGCACGGCGGCTCGAACCGGCCCGCGCCGATGTCCTCGGCTCGACGCCTGCCGGGCCGGACCAGCCCGTGCTCGGCGCAGCGGTAGCGGCCTTCGCCGTAGACCACCATCGAGGAGGCCAGCACCAAACGCCGCACCCCCGTCTCGTGCATCGCGGCGAGCAGCACCGCGGTGCCGAGGTCGTTGTGCGCGGCGAAGGCGGGCATGTCGAAGGGATCGACGCCGTGCCCGACCATCGCCGCTTGGTGGCAGACCAGGTCCACGCCGCGCAGCAGCTCGCGCACCAGGTCCGAGTCGCGCACGTCACCGCGCACCAGCGGATGCGGGGTCTCGGGAACGACGCCGTGGGCCTGGGGCAGCAGCGCGTCGAGCGCGACGATCTCGTGGCCGTGGGCGGTGAGGGTCTCGGCGATGGCCGAGCCGATGAACCCGGCAGCGCCGGTCAGCAGAATGCGCACGCCTCGACGCTAGGTCCGAGGCGGCCTGGACGAATCCGAGCGGACTGCGATGTCATTCTTCCGCAAGAACTTTCGACTCCCTTACGCGCGGCTTCCGGAACTGGCACCGGGCGGTGGAGCGAGCTCGAATGGAGGCATGACCTCCCTCTCCCGCGGCCGTGCGGTCGTGACCGGACTCCTCGCGGCCGGTTCGGCGCTGGCCGCCGGGCACCTGGTGGCCGGCTTCGGCGATCCGCGCACCTCTCCCCCGGTCGCCGTCGGCGGCGCCTTCATCGACCTGGTGCCACCCGGCGTCAAGGAGTTCGCCGTGGCGGTGTTCGGCACCGCCGACAAGCTCGCGCTCATCGTCGGGATGGCGCTGGTCATCGCCGCCTTGGGCGCGCTGGCAGGCCTCTTCTCGCGGCGCACGGCGCTGCCGGGCGCGCTGGTGATCGGCGCGGTCGGCCTGATCGGGGTGGTGGCGGCGCTGAGCCGTCCCGAAGGCGGTCTGGGACCCGCGCTGGTCTCGATGATCGTCGGGGTCGGCGTATTCGCACTGCTGCACCACCTCGGCCGGGCTCCGGCGGCTCCCAGCACCGAGATCGACCGGCGTCGCTTCCTGGCCACCTCGGGACTGGTCGTGGTCGGAGCGGGGTTGGCGGGCGTCGCCGGAAGCTCGCTGTCGAAGGGATCCGGGGTGGCCATCTCGCAGCGAGCCGTCGCTGCCCGGCTGCCCAAGGTCCCCGCACCACCGATCCCCGCGGGCGCGGACTTCGCGGCCGACGGCACGCCGAGCTTCATCACCCCCAACAGCGGCTTCTACCGGATCGACACCGCCCTGGTCGTGCCGCAGCTGCGCGCCGAGGACTGGCGGCTGCGCGTGCACGGGATGGTCGATCGCGACCTGGACCTGTCGTTCACCGACCTCCTCGACCGGAGGCTGGAGGCGCGCACCATCACGCTGGCGTGCGTGTCCAACGAGGTCGGCGGGAACCTGATCTCCACGGCGAACTTCGTCGGCGTCCCGGTCCGCGACCTGCTGCTGGAGGCGGGCGTCCGGCCGGGAGCGCAGCAGCTGCTGACCACCAGCACCGACGGCTACAGCGCGGGCACCCCGGTCGACGTGCTGCTGGAACCGGACCGGGGCGCGCTGCTGGCGTTCGAGATGAACGGCGAACCGCTGCCCGCGCGGCACGGGTTCCCGGTGCGCATGGTCGTTCCCGGTCTCTACGGCTACGTCTCGGCGACGAAGTGGCTGGTCGACGCCGAGGTCACCACCTTCGACCGCCCGGCCTACTGGCAGCAGCGCGGCTGGGCCCAGCGGGGCCCGATCAAGACCCAGTCGCGCATCGACCGTCCCCAGCCGGCGGCCCAGATCCCGGCAGGCCCGGTCACGGTCGCGGGCATCGCGTGGGCGCAGCACACCGGGATCGACGGCGTGCAGGTGCGCGTCGACGGCGGGCCCTGGCAGTCCGCGGAGCTGTCCACGGAAGTCGGCCGCGACACCTGGCGGATGTGGCGGGTCACGTTGGAGCTGCCCTCCGGTGACCACGTGGTGCAGTGCCGCGCCATCGACCGCACCGGAGTCCCGCAGACCGAAGCGCGCCAGGGCGTCGTCCCCGACGGTGCGACGGGCCTGCACGAGACCACGTTCCGGTGCGAGTGACCGGCATCACTTCCGTTGGACACGGGCGCTCGCGCTGAGCAACCGTTCAGCGTGGAACTCGGGTGAGGGGAGCGTGCGGTGACCGACGGCGGGACGGGCATCTTCAAGTCGGTGGACGACGTCGTCGAGAAGCTGGCCGAGACCGGCTACCTGGCTTCCACGGCAGTGGCCACCACCGTGTTCCTCGCCGACAAGCTCGGGAAACCGCTGCTGGTCGAAGGTCCCGCCGGCGTCGGCAAGACCGAGCTGGCCAAGGCGGTCGCGGCGGTCGCCGACGCGCGGCTCGTGCGGCTGCAGTGCTACGAGGGCATCGACGAGGCGCGGGCGCTCTACGAGTGGAACCACGCCAAGCAGCTGCTGCGCATCACCGCGGGCCGGGACGAGACCTGGGACGAGGCCCGCACCGACATCTTCAGCGAGGAGTTCCTGCTGGCGAGGCCGCTGCTGACGGCGATCAGCGGCGAGGAGCCGACGGTGCTGCTCATCGACGAGACCGACAAGGCCGACGTCGAGGTCGAGGGGCTGCTGCTGGAGGTGCTCAGCGACTTCCAGGTGACGGTTCCCGAGCTCGGCACCGTCACCGCGTCGCAACGCCCGTTCGTGGTGCTGACCTCCAACGCCACCCGGGAGCTGTCCGAGGCGTTGCGGCGCCGCTGCCTGTTCCTGCACATCGACTTCCCCGACGCCGATCTCGAACAGCGCATCGTGTCGCTCAAGGTACCGGGCCTCGACGAGGCGCTGGCCGGATCGCTCGTCGAGGTGGTGGGCGCGCTGCGCGGGATGCAGCTGCGCAAGTCCCCCTCGGTGGCCGAGACGATCGACTGGGCCCGGACGCTGCTCGCGCTCGGTGCCGACACCCTCGACGAGGACGTGGTCCGCGACAGCCTCGGCGTGATCCTCAAGCACCAGGAGGACGTCCGCCGGGCCACCGAGAAGCTGGTCGTGCCATGACCTTGCCGTCCCGCCTGGTCGGGTTCGCCGGAGCGTTGCGGGAGCAGGGAATTCGCATCGGACCGGGCGAAACCGTCGACGCGGCAGCGGCTCTGGAAGTGCTCGGGATGTCCGACCGGGAGCACCTGCGCGAGGGGCTGGCCGCGGCCCTGCTGCGAAACGACGGTCAGCGCAAGGTCTTCGACGCGGCGTTCGACCTCTACTTCCCGATCGGCGTCGGCGCGCCGGAGAGCGCGCGCAACGACGATGACGCCGAGCTCGACCAGCGGTTGGTGCAGGCCCTGGCCGGGGACGACTCGGGAGCGCTGACGCAGCTGGCCGGGGAGGCGGTGGACGCCCTCGGCGGAGTCGGGAGCGCGGACGGACCGCAGGGCTGGTCGGCGCACCAGACGCTGGAACGCCTGCAGCCGCAGACGCTGCTCGCCCGGGTCCTCGCGGCGATGCGCGGTGACTCCGAGGAGGACTTCACCGACCGCCTCGACCGCGACGAGATCCGCCGCCGCATCGACGGTTTCCGCGAACGCGTCCGCACCGAAGCGCGCCGGCGGTCCGCCGAGCTGCGCGGCACCGACCACGTCGTCAAGCACGCCATCGCGCCGAGCGCGGACCAGGTCGACTTCCTCAACGCCGGGCGTGATCAGCTGGCCGAGCTCCGCCGCGCCGTGCAGCCGCTGGCCCGCAAACTGGCGACCCGCATGGCCGCCCGGCGTCGCCGCGCGAGCCGCGGCAGCATCGACCTGCGCCGCACGCTGCGCCGATCGCTGTCGACCGGCGGGGTTCCGCTGCACCCGGCGCACGCCCACCGCCGTCCGGCCAGACCGGAGATCGTGCTGCTGTGCGACGTGTCGGGTTCGGTGGCCGGGTTCGCCAACTTCACGATGCTGCTGGTGCAGGCCCTGCGCGATCAGTTCAGCAAGGTCCGGGTGTTCGCGTTCGTCAACCGCACCGACGAGGTCACGCGCATGATCGAGCCCGGTGCGGCCGATCCCGCCGAGCTCGGTCGCCGGATCCTCACCGAGGCCACCGTCACCGGCTGGCACGACAGCAGCGACTACGGCAACGCGCTGTCCGAGTTCGTCGAGCACCACCTCGACGCGGTCGGCCCGCGCACCTCGGTGCTGATCCTCGGCGACGCCCGCACCAACGGCTGGAACCCCGAGCTCGACGCGCTGCACAGCATCAAGGAGCGAGCCCGGCGGGTCTTCTGGCTCAACCCCGAGCCCGAGAGCCGGTGGTCCACGGGCGATTCCGCGGCTCATGCCTACGCGCAGGTCGCCGAGATGCACGAGTGCCGCAACACCCGGCGGTTGACCCACCTGGTCTCGACGCTCATCCCCGTGTGATCACGCGGCGGGCGATTCCAGCGCGGGGCCGGCGAGGAAGCCTTCGAGCGTGGTGGCCAGCGCGATCGGGGTCTCGTCGATCGCGTAGTGACCGGCGTTGGGGAGGACTTCGAGGTCGCAGCGCGGATACCATTGCTGGAAGGTGGCTTTCATGGCCTCCTCCCCCAGGGCCGGGTCGTTCTCGCCGACGATCACCTTGACCGGCACCGGGTTTCCCTCGATCTCGGCGTGGAAGTCGGCCTTCGCCCAGGCGTGGAGGTAGTCGGCGACGGCACCCGGGTCGGCGTGCCGGCGGGAGTGCTCGACCATCGCGTCCAGCCAGACCGCGGTGAGCCGGTTGCCGGTGGTCAGGTCGATGATGGCGCGGCGGTTGCCGAGCTCGTCGGCGGCACCGGAGAACAACGCCCACGCCTGGTCGTCGAAGGGCACGCCGGAGGCCGGAACCGGTGAGATGCCGACCAGCGCATCCACCCGCTGCGAGGCGTCGGCCAGCACCCGCTGCGCGACGGCACCGCCCATCGAGTGGCCCACCAGCGAGAAGGTGTCCAGCCCGAGGCCGTCGGCGAGCGCGAGGACGTCGGCCGCGGCCTCGGCCAGGGTGTGCTCGCCGGGCTCGTCGATGCGCGCACCGTAGCCGCGGTAGTCCGGGAAGACGTAGCGGAAGCGGCTCGTGTCCAGGTGCGGGTGCAGCACCCGCCAGGACGCGGCCGAACCGAACCAGCCGTGCAGGGCGATGACCGCGTACTCGCCGTCGCCGATCTCCTCGTGTCCGACGCTCATCGGTGTCCTTCCGTTCGATCGCCCACGCGGGGTCTCCGCGCCTGCGGGTGAGGGGAGGTTCGAGCGCACCGGTTCTCCACCGCGACGGGCGGGCTGCTCGTCGAGTTCCAGCGGCGCGCGTCCTCCCACCCCCTGAGGTGGACTTTCGCGTCGCTGCGGCGATCACCGGGCGGGTCGGAGCGTAAGCGGCATCACACTCCGTGGTCAATCGCCTGCTCAGGGCCTATGTGCAGGACGGGACCGGCTCAGCGCGTACATTTGGGCTCAAGGCGTGCCTGGGCACGCGGACATCGTTGGTGGTCCCGGGCGGGGCCGAGAAGCACCGAGAAGGTTGGTCGGGTGGTAGTCCCCACGGCTCCTGCGCAGGACGTCGCGCAGCCGGATCGCCGCACGCCTGGACGACGGACCGCCTGGGCGCTGCGCCTGGTCGCGGTGATCGCCGCCGGATTCGCCCTCTACGCGGGCTCACCGCCGCGCGAGGCGTGGTGGGTCGCTCCCCTGGCGTTCGCCGTCCTGGCCGGCGTCGTGAGCCACCGCAGGGCACGCGCGGGCTTCGGCTACGGGCTGGTGTTCGGCTTCTCCTTCCTGCTCCCGCTGCTGGGCTGGCTGCAGGACTTCCTCGGCGCCGACTTCGGTCCGTGGCCCTGGCTGGGCGTGGCCGCCGTGGAGGCCCTGTTCATCGGTCTCGCCGGTGCCGGGATGGCGCTGGTCAGCCGGCTTCCGGTGGCGCCGGTGTGGATGGCGGCGGTGTTCGTGGTCGCCGAGTCGGTGCGTTCGGCGTTCCCCTTCGGCGGTTTCCCGTGGGGGCGGCTGGCCTTCACCCAGGACACCGGCCCGCTGCTGTCGCTGGCCGCGATCGGCGGGGCGACGCTGATCTCCTTCGCCGTCGCCCTGGTCGGCGGCGGTCTCGCCGAGCTGGTGCGCACGCCGCGTCGCTGGGTGGTGCCGGTGGTGGCGATCGCCGTGCCGCTGCTGGGCGGGCTGGCCTGCTGGCCGCTCGTGGGCACCGACGCCAACGCTGGAACGGCGCGCGTTGCCGTCGTGCAGGGCAACGCCCCCAACCTCGGTCTGGGCCTGCTCTACGAGGACGACGTCCTGCACGACAACCACGTGCGCGCCGCCGAGAAGCTCGTCGAGGACGTGCGCGCCGGCCGCGTCGCCAAGCCCGACTTCGTGCTGCTGCCCGAGCAGGTGGGCAGCTGGGGGCCGTCGCGCAGCGACCCGGAGCTCTCGGCGATCGCCTCGCGGCTCGGAGTTCCGCTGATCGTCGGCGGACTCGGGCAGGACCGCGACGGCCAGCTCCACAACCAGGTGGTGCGCTGGGACCCCAACACGGGTTTCGGCGACCGGTACGTCAAGCAGCACCTGGTCCCGTTCGCCGAGACGATCCCGATGCGCGAGGTCGCCCGGCTGGTCAGCCCGTTCGTCGACCGCTTCCAGTCCGACATGATCGCCGGTGAGGACCCCGGCGTGATCGACGTCGCGGGCCTGAAGCTGGGCGTGGGCATCTGCTACGACGTCGCCTACGACGACGTGTTCGGCCCGGCCGCCGCCGACGGCGCCACGCTGCTGGCGGTGCCGACCAACAACGCCTGGTACGGGCATTCGGAGATGAGCTACCAGCAACTGGCGATGTCCCGGCTGCGCGCGGTGGAGACGGGCCGCGCGGTGCTGGTGGGAGCCACCAGCGGGGTCAGCGCCGTGGTGGCGCCGGACGGTTCGGTGTCCGAGCGGACCGAGCTGTTCACCGAGCAGAACCTGATCGCCGAAGTGCCCCTGCGGGCGAACCGCACGCTCGCCACCGAGCTCGGTCCGGTCCCGATGTGGGCTCTGGCGGTTCTGGGGGTGGGCGCGGTGGCGGCCGCAGGGTGGCGGTCGCGGAAGTCCCGCGCCTGATCGACGCACACGAGCGCACGGCCGGCCGGGTTGGCCGGCTAGGAGGATGTGGATGGTGAGGCAAGCCCCGGCCGAGAAGGTGCTGGTGGTGATCCCGACGTACAACGAGCGGGACAACCTGGAGCCGATCGTGCAGCGGCTGTTCGACGCGCTGCCCGCGGCAAACGTGCTGGTGGTCGACGACGGCAGCCCGGACGGGACCGGTGAGGTCGCCGACCGGCTGGCCATCTCCGACGACCGGCTGCACGTCATGCACCGCACGGAGAAGGCCGGTCTGGGGGCCGCCTACGTCGCGGGATTCGAGTGGGCCCTGGCCCGCGAGTACACGGCGATCATGGAGATGGACGCCGACGGCTCGCACGCACCGGAGGACCTGCCGCGGCTGGTCGGGATGCTCGGCGATGACGGCACCGGAGCGGACGTCGTGCTGGGTTCGCGCTACGTCACCGGCGGCCGGACCGTGAACTGGCCCTGGTACCGGGAGTTCCTGTCCCGAGGCGCGAACGTCTACTCGAAGCTGGCGCTCGGCGTGCCGATCAACGACATCACCTCCGGTTACCGCGTGTACCGCAGGGAGGTCCTGGAGACGGTCCAGCTGCACAACATCGCCTCGCAGGGCTACTGCTTCCAGGTCGACCTGGCGCTGCGCGCGGTGGTGGCGGGATTCGTGGTGGTCGAAGCCCCGATCACCTTCGTGGAGCGCGAGCTGGGCGCCTCCAAGATGGACGCCGACATCGTCAGAGAAGCCCTGGTCCGCGTGACCAAGTGGGGCCTGCGCCGCAGAGCGGAACAAGCAGCAGGAACGCTACGAACCCTCCTGCCCTGACGCACGGTCGAAGAGCCGTCAGGCAAGCACCACAGGTGCTTTCCCCGTGCCCCAAGCGAGCAACCGGCACCGCCGCGGGTTCTGACACCGCACCGCTGAGCACGAGGACCACCGGGCAACGCCCCGAAACACACGTAAGCGCCCGAGCATTTCGCTCGGGCGCTTGCCATGCACTTAGAACGAACTACCGCCCGCGACGGGTGCGCAGCAGCTCCAGTCGCTCGTTGAGCAGCTCTTCCAGTTCCGGGATCGTGCGCCGTTCGAGCAGCATGTCCCAGTGGGTGCGCGGAGGCTTGACCTTCTTCTGCTCCGGCTCGTTGCCGTCGATGATCTTGGACTCGTTGCCGTGCAAGCGGCATTCCCAAGTCGGTGGGACCTCGGCGTCGTCGGAGAAGGGCACCTCGAACTCGTGGCTCTTGGGGCAGGCATAGCGCACCGTCCGGCGCGGTGCGAGGTCGTGGTTACGGTCGGTCTCGTAGCTGACAGCTCCGAGCCGGCTGCCACGCAGAACGCGGTCGGCCATGACGGTTCCTTTCCCTTCGGCCCGGGCGGGAAGCCCGAGCATTTGTGCTCACCGTGTGCAACGACGGAACACCCGTCGTCTGTTCCCGGTGTCGTGTTGCTGATCGCCGTCGGTGACATTGTTCACCGGTCAACAACGGCTGTCCTCCTAGAGACGCGCCCGAGCTGCGTTCGTGACGCGTTCTCCCGTAGCAATCTATAGGTGGGTTCGAACGGGTGATAGTGCCAGATGCTGAGTCACCATCGCCAAGCAGGACCCGGGATTGTTAGTCATTGTGGGATGCAGATCACGACCCGTACGGCCGATCCAGCGATCCGCTGTGTGACTGCTCGTAGTTCCATGTTCCTCCCCGTGACCACAACGCAGCGTACTGGCATATTCCGAATGCGCGGATTCCCCAGCATCCCTAGATCACCAGCATGGAGCAATGCCCGCTCGCTCGCGAGGCGAACACGCCTGACTACTCTGCGCGCACGCCCTAGAGAAGTTCCGGTGGCCGGTTGCCCACCGCCTCGATCGCTCGTCGGACCGGAACCAACGCGACCAGCACCAGCCCGACGGCGAAGAAGATCACCAGCGAGATGATGGCCAGCCGGAAGGAACCGGTCGCCTGACCGACGCCGGCGAACACCAGCGGTCCCAGCCACGACGTCGAGCGCTCCCCCACCTCGTAGAGCGAGAAGTACTCGGCCTCGCGGCCTGCCGGGACCATCTGGCTGAACAACGAACGGGACAGCGCGTTGGTGCCGCCCAGCACCATTCCGATTCCAACGGCCAGCCCGTAGAACTGCATCTCCTGGCCGGCCTGCACGAAGTAGGCCGCCACCAGCACCAGCAGCCAGGTCGCGAGGCTGACGAGGATGGTCTTCTTCGCACCGATGCGGCGAGCCAGCACGCCGTGCAGCACTCCGCCGACGAACGCGATGAACTGGACGATCAGCAGCGTCACGATCAGCGAGTCCTGCGGCAGCTTGAGCTCCAGGCTGCCGTACTGGGCCGAGACCTGGGAGACGGTCGAGATCCCGTCGGTGTAGATCCAGTAGGAGCCCAGGAACGCGAGCGTGAGCGGGAAGTGCTTGGCCTCGCGCAGCGTGGACAGCAGCTGCTTGAAGCCGGCGGTGACCGCCGCGGCCCCCTTCTCACCGCCTTCGGGCGCGTGGTGGCGGCGCAGCGCCATCAGCGGCAGCAGCGTGAACGCCGCCCACCAGATGCCTGAGGAGAAGAAGATCAGCCGGACCGCCGCGGACTCCGACAGGCCGACGGCGTCGTGGCCGAGGTAGATGACCAGGTGCAGCGCCAGCGCAGTGCCACCGCCGAGGTAGCCGATCGCCCAGCCGCGAGTGGAAACGTTGTCGCGCTCGTCGGCGTCGGCGATCTCCGGCAGGAACGAGTAGTAGACGACGATCGAGGCGCCGAAGCAGATGTTGCCGATGATGAACAGCACCACGCCCAGCTGCCAGTTCTGCCCGGCGACCAGCGCGAGCAGGCCCGTGGTGATCGCGCCGCCGAAGGCGAAGATCGCCAGCATCGTCCGCTTGCTCTGGGTGCGGTCGGCGATCGCACCGGTGATCGGCAGCACCAGCACCTGCACGACCGTTGCCACCGACAGCAGGTATCCCCACAGCGATCCCGCCGGGAACGCCAGCCCGAGGATCGAGATGTCGCAGTTGACCAGCGAGTTGTCGCCCGCGCAGGCGTTGAGCCCGTTGCGCGCGACATCGGCCTTGGCCGCGTCGGTGGCCACCGAGGTCAGGTACAGCGAGAGGAAGACCGTCGTCACCGATGTCGGGAAGACCGAGTTCGCCCAGTCGTACCAGCACCACCCGCGCTGTTCCCGGCGACGCTGCGCGGCCCCCGGTGCCGCTTCGCTGTCCATCACGCTCATTCCGTTCGGTCCTCCGCGGAGTGGATCACTCGATTGGAGGCACCTTACTGGCTAGCCGTGGGTTAGTGAGACGCGCTCGTGCACGTTCGGCGGAACTTCTTCCGGTTAGTCCGGCGCGAGTTCGCCCTCAGGATCCCGCAACAGCGCCTTCAGGAGGTCAGGCCGGTCGGTGACCAGCCCGTCCACACCCAGATCCAGCAACCGCCGCATCTCGGAGGGCTCGTCGACGGTCCACACGTGGACCTCCACGCCCCACCGGTGCGCCAACGCCACGAACCGCTCGTCGACGACCTCCAGCCCCTTGAACCGGGTCGGCACCTGCACTGCGGCTCCCCGGATCGGCCCGCGCTCACCACGCTGCGAGCCGACCGAGGGCAGCCGGGAGAGCAGCGGAAGACGGGACCACGCCCAGAGAGCGGCGACGCCGCGTTGACCGGTAGAGGTCAGCAGCCTCGGGCCGCCGACCTTGCGCAACAGGTCCAGCCGCCGGTCGTCGAAGGAGGCCAGGCAGACCCGGTCCCAGGCGTTGTGCCTGCGCAGGGTCCGCAGCACCGGGCCTGCGGCGCTGTCGGCCTTGACGTCGACGTTGAACAGCAGGCCGGGGAACTCCTCCAGCGCGGCATCGAGGCTCGCGACCGGTTCGCGACCGCCGATCTTCGCCTGGGACACCTCCGAGAACGGCAGGCGCGCGATGGCACCCGCCCGGTCGGTGGTGCGTTCCAGCGACGCGTCGTGGTGCACCACGACCACCCCGTCGCCGGTCGCGTGCACGTCGGTCTCGACGTAGCGGTAGCCCTCGTCGGCGGCGGCCCGGAAGGCGCTCAGCGAGTTCTCCATCGCGGCCAGCTCGCCCAGGTGCCAGCCGCGATGCGCGAAGGCGCGCGGCCACGGACCATCCAGGAAGGGGTGCGTCACGCTCAACACTGTGCCCCACGAGGGTGACGGGCCGGTGTCCGGCCGGTGACGCCGGAGTCGGCGTGGCGGCCCCACCAAGATCACCGGCATTGACTAACGTGATCAGCGTGGACAACTCCGTCGAGCCCACCCGGCGAGCTCGCCAGGTGCGCCACTGCGCTTGGTGCGGCAGGCGCGTCCCCGATTCCGGACGCCAGGGAAGGCCGCGCCTGTACTGCGCGCAGGCGTGCCGTCAGCGCGCCTACGAGCGCAGGACAGCGGTGCAGCGCGGTGGTCTCCCCGAGGACTCCGTGGTGCTCTCGGCCGCCGAGCTCGCCGACCTGCAGGACCGGCTCTTCCAGCTGCGCTGCGCAGCCGAGGACGTGGTGACCGCCGTCGACGACACCGCCGACCAGGCCGAGCTGCGCAAGCTCGCCTCACAGGTCGTCGACGTGGCGGCCGAGCTCGAACGCCTTCGCTGAAACGACCAGCACCACCCGGCCGACCCGGTGCAGCTCCCCCTAGCCTGGAGCGAACGGAGCATTGTGCCGGCCTGCGCGGGTGGCAAGATGAATTGATCCCCGGTGGCGAGGAAACGACGGTGCCCGCACGTCCCGAGGTCCGCGGTTTGCGCCGCGTCGACCTGCTCAGTCCCGATCCGATGGCTGCTGCCGTCTTCTACCGGATCGTGCTCGACTGGTCACCCGTGGCGGTCCGGGCAGGCGTGGACTGCTGGGTGGGCAACCGGCGCTGCGCCTACATCCGCACACCCCGTGCCGACGAAACCACCGGTTTCCGCCTGGTGTTCGCCGGTGCCCCGATGGACTGCTCGCTGACCGGCCCGGACAACGCTCTCGTCCAGGTCACCAAGGGACGTGCCCAGCACGGTCCGCAGGCACCGGAGCCGCGGCCGGGCGAGCCCTGCTGGGCCGAGCTGGCGACCACCGATCCGGACCGCGCGGACGCGTTCTGGACCGCCACGCTGGGCTGGACCCTGGACGGCGCGACCTACCTCTCCACCGGACGCCCCATCGCCGGGCGCGCCGAAGCCACCACCGGCCTGGGATGGCTGTGCTACTTCGCGGTCACCGACCTCGACGAGGTCGCCGGTCTCGCCACCGAACGCGGCGGCGAGGTCGAGCGCGTCGACCACCCCTCGCTGGGCAAGACGATGCTGCTCACCGACGAGACCGGAACCCGCATCGGCCTCGCCGAAGCCCGTTCCTGGGGCTAGGCACTACGACTAGGTCGTGTTGTGGAGCGGCGGTAGCCGTTGCTTCAGGTGTGGGACTCAGCTCGCACCGCCGCGGGTTCTGAGGTGGTTCTCCTGTGAGGACGCGTCGACGTGGTGTATTGGACATACATGAGTCGGCGCGCCCGGAGCAGGAGGGCCGCCTCAGAACCCGCTACCCGCACCGCCAAGCAACGTGATCCCACAACAGCTGTCAGCCGAGCTCGCCGAGCACGCGCAGGGTGCGGTTGGCCTTCACCGAGAGCCGCTGCTCGCGTGCCGTGACGTCGATGTAGGTCTGGCTGGAGTTCATCGACGAGTGCCCGAGGAGCTTGGCGATCTCGGCGGCGCTGGCGCCGTCCTCGGCGAGCCGGGTGGCGAAGGTGTGCCGCAGCGCGTGCACCATTGCGCCGGGCTGGACGCGGTCGGACACCCCGGCGGCCTGCAACGAGCGCCGCACCAGGTACTGCAGGCCGCCGCGCTGGAGCTTCTCGCCGCGATGATCGACGAACAGCGGTTCGGAGCCGGGCAGCCGGTTGCCGAAGCGCTGCTTGCGGGTGTGCAGGTAGGTCTGGATGAGCCCGTCGAGGCCGTCCTCGATCGGGATGGACCGGCTCTTGCCGCCCTTGCCCTGCACGTGCAATCGCCGGTCGCCGCTGCGGCCCGCCAGCGATGCCACGGTCAGCTCCAGCAGCTCCGCTGAGCGCACCCCGGTGCACAGCAGGGTCGCCAAGATCGCCAAATCCCGCTCGGGCCAAGGGTTTCGGGCTTTGCGCACGCCGGAGGCGACCTGCCGCAGCAGGCGTTCCGGGGTCTCCTCCCCCTGAAGCGGTTTCGGCGCTGCGGGTGCGCTGCGGGGTTTGGGCACGATCTGCATCGGGTTGCCCGACACCGCGCCTTCGATGACGCCGAACCCGAACAGGCCGTTCCACGTCGACCAGGCCCGCGTCACGCTCGCGGCCGAGCGTCGTGCGGCGAAGCGCGCGAAGGCCGAGCGGAGGACGGAGGCGTCCAGGTCGTCGACCGGGATCCGTTCGGCCGGGTGGCCGGTGAGCTCGACGAGTTCACCGGCCACCGACTCCAGGTCGCGGCGGTAGGCGCGCAACGAGTTGGCCGCGAGCTTGCGTGCCTGCAAGTGCTCCAGGTAGCTCTCCACCAAGCGCGCCAGGTCCACGCGGCACCTCCCGAGACGTTGATCAACTCCCGGGAGAGGTAACCAGAAGGCACCGACAGTCAGCTGTTGCGGATGAACCGGTCGAGCACGCGCACGCCGAACTTCAGGGCGTCGACCGGTACCCGCTCGTCCACGCCGTGGAACAGCGCCGAGAAGTCGAGGTCGGCGGGCAGCTGCAGCGGCGCGAAGCCGTAGCAGTTCATGCCCAGCCGGGCGAAGGACTTCGCGTCGGTGCCACCGGACATCATGTAGGGCAGCGCCTTCGCGCCGGGGTCCTCCGCGAGCAGCGAGGCCTGCATCTGCTCGACGATCCGGCCCTCGAACTTGGTCTCCACCGGCGGCAGCCCGACCCATTCGCGTTCGACGTCCGGCCCCAGCAGTTCGGCCAGCTCCCGGTCGAATGCTTCCTCGCGGCCGGGGAGGATGCGGCAGTCGACCGCCGCCTCGGCGACCGACGGGATGACGTTGTGCTTGTAGCCGGCGGTGAGCATCGTCGGGTTCGCGGTGTCGCGCAGCGTCGCCCCGATGATCCGCGAGATGTTGCCGAGCTTGGCCACCGACCCTTCGAGGTCGTCCTCGGGGAAGTCCCAGCCGGTGATCTCGCTGACGCCGTCGAGGAACTCCTGCACGCTGTCGCTCATGATCAGCGGGAAGCGGTGGTTGCCGAGCTTGGCGACCGCCTCGGACAGCTGGGTGACCGCGTTGTCGTGGTGCACCATCGAGCCGTGCCCCGCACGCGCCCGCACGCGCAGCTTGAGCCAGCGGATGCCCTTCTCCGCGGTCTGGACGAGGTAGGCGCGCACGCCGTCCTTGAGCGTCAGCGAGTAGCCGCCCACCTCGCTGATGGCCTCGGTGCAGCCCTCGAACAGCTCCGGCCGGTGGTCCACCAGCCACTGCGCTCCCTGGAAGCCTCCGGCTTCCTCGTCGGAGACGAACGCGAAGACGATGTCGCGAGGCGGGACGATGCCGTCGCGCTTGTAGCGGCGCGCGATGGCCAGGCTCATCGCCAGCATGTCCTTCATGTCAACGGCCCCGCGCCCCCACACGTAACCGTCCTGCACGGCCCCGGAGAAGGGGTGCACGGACCACTCGGCCGGGTCCGCGGGCACGACGTCGAGGTGCCCGTGCACCAGCAACCCGCCCCGAGACGGGTCGGCCCCGGGCAACCGAGCCACCACGTTCGCCCGACCCACCTGGTCGCCGGCTTCGACGTAGGTCACCTCGTACCCGACCTCGCCGAGCTTCTCGGCCACGTACTCGGCCGCAGCCCGCTCAGGCACCACCGTCGCGGCGTCACCCGTGTTCGTGCTGTCGATGCGGATCAGATCACTGGCCAGCTGGACGACCTCGTCCTGAGCCAGAGCCAACCCCGCGTCCTGATCACTACCGGAGATCCCGTTGTGCTCGCTCACCAGGCATTTCTATCATCCACTGGGCCAACAGGGGGGGTCCCTGCGAGGCCTAGATGACCATGAGCTAATCTATTAACACAACACAGCGGGAACGCCCCGGAAACGGCGGTAGACCCGAGATGTCCGAGTGGCGGAATGGCAGACGCGCTAGCTTGAGGTGCTAGTGCCCTACTAATGGGCGTGGGGGTTCAAGTCCCCCCTCGGACACAAAAGTGCGTGCAATTTCACCAACGCACGGCAGGCACTCTAACACCGCAGCGATCCTCTGATCGCTGCGGTGTTGCTGCGTTCACCGGCGCCGCCTCGGGGCGGTGGTCAGGGTGAGCGAGCAGATCATCAGCGGACTGGTCCCGCCCCGAATCGAGTCCCCACGTCAGCACAGCGGGGCTCGTCAGGCCCAGCGGCCGATGTCGGTGCCCGCGATCCGCACCGAGCCAGAGCCACCCGCGACCCTCTACGGGATCGGCCATGTCGACCGGGCGGGCCGGGTCTCAGCCAGCCCGATCCTGCGAGCACTGGGATGGCCTCCTCGGCAACCCATCGCGGTCAAGGCGACGACGACGGCACTGGTGATCTATCCCGATCCCACCGGTGTCCATCGCCTTCCGGCCACGGCCTCCATCGTCTTGCCCTCCCGGGCCCGGCAGTGCTGCGGCATCCGGGCCGGCGACGCCGTGCTCCTGGCCGCCGACCCCGACAGCGACCTGTTGCTCATCGACACCCTCACCGCCCTCGATACGGCCCTGGCCACCCGCCACGCGGCCGCGCGAGCCGAACTCACTGAGAAGGCAACACCATGACCCACACCAGTAACTCCGGTTCCAGCGATCTTGATGCCGCCCGCCTGCTCCTGGAGCGCCTCGGCGTCGCCCCCGAGGACCTCGTCGGCACCTCCGCGCCGAAGCCACAGGCGCCGACGTTCGCCGACTACATCCCCGAGGTCGCCAAAGCCGTCTCCCCCGGCACCAAACGCGTCTACGGCACCTACTGGAACCGCATCCTCGAACACTGGGGAGACAGGCACCTCGACGAACCCACCACCCTGGAGATCCAGCAACTCGCCGAAACCGTCCGCTCCCAGGTCGTCGTACGGCGCAACGGTCGCGGCGGGCGCGGCGCGGCCGAGCACCTCATCGCCGCCATCCGCTGCCTCTACAACCACGCCGTCGACGACCGGCTCATCTCCGAGGGCGACAACCCCGCCAAGAACGCCACCAAACCCCGACGGCTCGCCAGCACCCGACGTGGCCTGCCGGATAACCGGCTCAACGAGATCAACCACGTCGCCGCCACCACCGGCGACGACCCGGCGCTCGACACCCTCATCCTGCGCCTGCACATCGAAACCGCCTGCCGCCGCGGCGGCGCCCTCGCGCTCACCCTCCGCGATCTTGATCCGGACCAATGTCTGGTCCTGCTGCATGAGAAGGGCGAGACCATCCGGTGGCAGCCTGTCTCCCCCACCCTCATGGCGCATCTCCGTGAGCACGCTCAGCAGCGCGGCGCCACCAAGCCGGATGACCAGATCCTGCGCTACCGCAACGGGGCACCCATCACCAGACGCCGCTACGACCACCTCTGGAAGCGGATCGGCGAGCACCTGCCCTGGGTGACCACCCAAGGCGTCAGCACCCACTGGCTCCGCCACACCACCCTCACCTGGGTCGAACGCAACCACGGCTACGCCATCGCCCGCGCCTACGCAGGACACACCACCACCAACAGCGACACCGGAACCACCACCACCTACACCCGCGCCGGCATGACTGAAATCGCCACCGCACTCGCCACCCTCACCGGCGAACCCCACCCACTTGCCACCAACACCACAACCCAATCCGACCACTAGCCCGACAATGCCCGCCAAACCGAACAGCCTCGTGGGAGATTTCGCGGGGCGAGGTTGTTCGGTTTGGCATCGGCACTTCTCTGTGTGGAACTGGCAGTAACCCCTTGACTGCCAGGCACATCACACAGGTGTGCTACATGCACCGCCTGCCGCGCTGACCAGCTACGGCGGTCCTCCCCCGTCCACATCGGTCCACAGCCGTCGCCACCGATTGACAGGCAGTTAGACAGGCAGAGAACTGAACGAACACGTCAGCCCGTAACTGACTCGCGCGTCCTCACGAACGGGGCAACGCTCATCCGTTAAGCTCACGCCGCACAGCAGTCTTCCGCGATCATCCCGATAGGAGCGGGCGTACGTGGCTGATGCAGCAGAGCACGAGACCCGCGTCCTTCGTGAGGATACCGAGGCCGACCTGGTGCCACGCCCAGCGTCCGAGGGCACCCAGCTCACCTTCGAAGTGCATGTGGTGCTCGATGGCTCATCCGGACCGGCACAGCGGCTCTTCCGGAAGGCACTCCAAGAGTACGGCGAGAAGTTAGCCACCGAGAGCGCTCGTCAGGAGATCAGTAGCCGAGCGCCCGGCGCCCACAGCACAGAGATCACCGAGTCCGCTGTGATCCGTGGACGGGAGGCACTCGAAGCGCAAGCCGCCAGACGAAACCGCCCCGGTACCAAGCTTGAAGCCGTCGCCCTTGCTACGACCCCAATTTGTACGCTGGCGGCAGGCGTTGCGGGTAGCTATCTCACAAGCTCTCTGAATTGGGCAGTCTTTGGTGTACTTGCGGTAATCTCAATCTCGTGCGTCCTCTATCTACTCAAGAGGAGGCTGCTGTGAAGTTCAGGCCACACACCCGGCGGCCACGCTGGCAAGCAGTCGCCATATTTTCATTTTTCTTGACCGTTTCGCTCGCCGTAGTAGCACTCGCGGTTGTAAGCGTCTCTTTGTCATCCGATTCCCCTGACAAGTGGTCCTCTATAGTAGGCGCAACAGGGGCACTAGCAACCGCAATCTTCACCGCAGTTTTTGGTATTAAAAGTTCGCTACAGCAGCACGTCACCAAGGAATTTGGAAAACTCGAACGAATCGCCAGCGAGATTTTGAGCGAAAGAGCCGGATCCGCGCGCGAGGCGGCCTTTTCACGCCTACGTGAGGCCCTAATCAGAGAGGGAATCTGGTCGACATCAGACGCACGCGAATTCGACACCGCCCTAAAGGTTCGGAACGAAATCGTTCATGGCGACTCCACGGGCAGCAGCTACCTCAGGTTGATCAGGTCCCGCCAATCCCTACGGCACCTATATAAGAAAACCTCCGCCTTCGCATCCAAGTCCTACAGCTCCGATATCTTCACTACTGAACTTTACGACACCGCCATGGAACAGCTGATTTCAGATAAGTCGGCCGTTCGAATGGCGGGAATCTACGCACTGGGGCGACTAGGCCAAGCAAACCCGGACCACCGTCAGACTGTTGTAAACCTCTTGTGTGCGTACCTGCGGTTCCCGGTTACCTTTCCAGAGAGCGACTCACCTGAGACAGAGGATCAGGTCCGTATCGCAGCACAAAACATGCTCATTGCACACCTTCGACCCGACAGAGACGAGCAGGATAAACCAACCAATCCTGACTTCTGGCCAGATATCGACATCGACCTCTCAACCGCTTCCTTAAACCAGTGGAACTTCACGCGGTGTGAGACACGAAGTGCTGTCTTTACAGGGGCATCTTTCGACGGAGAAACTTGGTTTGATCTGACCAGCTTCAGCCGCAGAGTTTCCTTCGCAGAAGCACGCTTCAACGGCTATACGTCGTTTGGAAGAGCTCGATTTGCCGATCAGGCAACATTCGACAGCGCCCTCTTCAACAGTGACGTCTCATTCGACGAAGCATCCTTCCACAGAGGCGCCTCCTTCACCGAAGCGCACCTTAATGGCTATACGTCGTTTGGAAGAGCTCGATTTGCCGATCAGGCAACATTCGACAGCGCCCTCTTCAACAGTGACGTCTCATTCGACGAAGCATCCTTCCACAGAGGCGTCTCCTTCACCGAAGCGCAGGTGAAATTCGATCGCCACACGCCTCAGATCGCAGTGTGGCCGGAAGGCTGGACAGTATTGTCGGACGATGACTCAGCTGACAACGAGTCTCGGTGGGGCGAGCTCGTATACAACTGGCCAACTCCGTAGGGCGACGGTATCGAGCCGCCGCCCAGTTCCGGGTCACGTCACTTAAACAGCGTAGACCTCCCCGCCAAGAACAAGCTCGTCAATGCAGAATTGAAGCGTTGACTGACAGGCACATCACACAGGTGGGATACCGGCAACGCCTGCGCTGACCACCATATTCAATCCTTGCTGGAAATATAATCAAGACACGAACCACAGATCATTTCATCAGGATCGTGCAGGGTCATCTCACATCGAGTGCAGAATCCTGTCTCCTTCGTTGTCACAAACCCACACTCGAAGCAGACAGAATGTTCGTCATCCTTACCACGCACGGAAATACACAGGAACGACTCGGCCTCACACTCTGGACAGCGCAGAATTGACCAGCCGCTTCGCCCCTGAATGGCGAGGTGCCAAGATTCATCGAAAATGTTCTCCGCATACTCCTTGGCAATCGAATCCCCTGGCACCTTATTCCAGTCGCTATTACAAAATAGACATCGTGACCGCTGTCCATCCGGGTCGAACTCCCAAGCAACACGACGACAGTTCGGACAGTGGATCACGATCCCAATGCAAGCGTCCAGTTCTGGCTGAATCCGTACCATTCTCGCTTCGGATACAACTTCCATCTCGGGCAACGCTGCACGGATGACTTCCACTGCTTCATTCAGGGCATCTTTCTCTTCGGCAGGAGCCCCTGGAATCAGGTGCTCAAGTATAAAATGAACGAGAACATCAAGAGCGGCGGCAGCCTTAGCATTTACAACTTCATAGGTGCTAGTGGACCCAAAGTGCTGAAGCTTATTTCTCTCTTTCCCCAACTCTTGGAGGGCCTTGTAGTCGGACTTGCTCAGCCGAATTCCCCCCGTCACAGCCAGCCGCTTAAGCGCCTCATTTAGTGACACACTGCGAAATTCGCCGCTACGAAGCTTGCTCAAGTCCGCAGAGTACGGATCGTCAAATACATGCTCGAAGCCCTCACGCTGAAGCCGCACCTTAACTAGGATCTCGATTCCGGCCTGCAAGTGCAGAACTGCATATTTTGAGCTCCGCGGACCTTGAGGATGAAGCAGACATTCAATGGAACTCTCAAGGAAATCGACACCATTGACTACCGGAATAAACTTCAGACGCCCATCAGGCGATGCAGAGTACTCTTCACCTATCATGACTAGATATCGCACAAAGGACAAAAAATGTTACGCCTCGCACCCACGGAAGCATCCAGCTGGAATACAGCAGGTAGAATCACTCGAAATCCCCCCTAAGGAGGGGGATATCGTCCATTCGCTCTTGTAGATCTTCGATAGAGGCCTGCGCATTCTTGACCGCTTGTTCGGCCCTTTTTAAAGCTACCTCGAAACCCTGATCCCGGACTACTTCAATCAGGTCGCCATGGATCTCTTGATACCGGCGGGCAACCCCGGCGAGGTATTGGCTATAAAAAATCTGATCGTCATGCAGCTTCTTTAACAGCTCACGGGAAGAATCGACCATGACACACCGCCAGTATGAACACATACTATACGATCTTCTTGCATTGAATGCTCACAGAAGGCGGTGGCCTAAACTAGGGCGAAATTCCTCTTGCCCCGTTGCCGTAGGACGTAGGCGAGCTTGACCCAGATGAGGGTTCGCGCGCGTCTGGTCGGAGCCGGGTGCCCTGCAGCCCCGTCCTTGTGCGCCATGTGGTGTCCGCTCTGGAGTGCCCGTAGGGCGGGCCGATCGAAAGGGGTGCAGGTCGACCGGCCCACATCGAGCCGGTAGAGCTTCCCCATCGTCCCGACCCGACTTGCAAGCATTTTAGAACGCGCGTTCGAAAGATCGCCAGTTTTGCGTTGTGCTCGATCACGGCATGTCTTGCCTGGCATGCTGGATCTTGCCTCCCGCCGGAGGTGTTAGCCCCCAGGGGACACTCTGGGGGCGCCGGCGGGGGTTTCCGGCGGGAAGGTAGAGGACCATGTCCGAGGAGTCTTTCGGGCAGGCCTTGCGGCGGCATCGTCGTGCGGCTGGCCTGTCTCAAGCCCAACTTGCCCAGGAACTTCATCTCGACCAGGGCAATCTCTCCCGATACGAGAACGACCGGCAGCGCCCCGAGCCCGCGACCGTGGATTCCTTAGACGCGCTCCTGTGCGCCAGCGGCGAGTTCCGCGCCCGGGCGACCGCCGCCTCCCCGCAGACTGCGACCAGGGGCATCCCAGCCGCCGCTGCGATGCAGCCGAGCGACGAGACCGATGCGATGGAGCTTGCCCGCAGGGTCGCGGCCTCCGACATCAGCACCGAGACACTGGCCCAGCTCGAAATGGCTTTCGACGACCTGGCCACCGCCTACCCCGCCAGCAGCCCGCACGACCTCCTGCCTCGGCTGCGGGAGCACCTGGGCTACATCTCCCAGCTCATCGACGCACCCCGCAAGACCCTCGCCGCTCACCGCCACCTGTTGGTGCTCGGCGGCTGGTTCTCGCTGCTGGCTGCCACGGTGCACATCGATCTGAATCAGCACGCGCCGGCCACGGCCCGGCTGCGCACCGCCGCTGGCCTGGCCACCCACGCCGAGCAGGACGAGATCCGCGCCTGGTGCTACGAAACCGAAGCCTGGCGCACGCTGACCGGCGGCGACTACCGACGCGCCGCCGAGCTCTCCCAGCACGCCCAATCGATCGCCCCGTCCGGGAGCTCGGCGGAGATCCAGGCGACCGCGCAGGAAGGCCGCGCGTGGGCACGGCTCGGCGAGGCCGATGCCACCTACCGCACCGTCGAGCGCGTGCACTCGCTGTCGGCTCATCTGCCGAAGCCGGTGCCGGCCGAACATCACTACCGCTACGACCCCGGCAAAGCCGCGGCATACACCGCCACCACGCTGGCCTGGCTCGGCGACCCGGAAGGCGAACAGCACGCCCGCCAGGTCATCGACCGATTCCGGCCCACCAACGACTCTCAGCCCTGGCCCCGCCGCTACGCCACCGCCCACGTCGACCTCGCCCTGTGCGCCGCCCGCAACGGCCGCTTGGACGAGGCCGCCGATGCGGCCCAGACCGCGATCGAGTCCGGGCAGGTCGCCCCGTCCAACTGGTGGCGTGTCCGCGAAGTCGTCAACCACGTCACCGCAGGAAGGCTCCCAACCGCAGGCGAGCTCCAGGATTCCTACCGCACCATGACCAGCCGCTAACCACACATGGCTATGCGCATCGGCCCTGCGTTGATGCGCATAGCTCCGCATTTCCGATCACCGGCGGTGTTGCTTCGGCAGCGTTGGGTTCATGGATGCGGCACGACCAACGCCACCGCTCGACGCGGGCCTGTGGACCAGCCCTGACGGCTGCGTCCACATCCGCAACGCCGGCACCGGACACACCTTCTGCGGCCACCCCGTCGGCAACTACGGCACCCAACCCACCCACGCCTGCGACGACTGCGTCGCGGTGAGCCTGCGCGAGTACGCCCGCATCCACGCCTGCACCCTCATCTACCGGAAGCGGGGCGAGCCGTGAGCGCCCCGACGAAGTCCGAGCAGCGCTTCGCCCAGGTGTGGACCGATCACCTCGGCGTCGTGCACGAACGCCGCCAGGACGACCACGGCCTGACCCTCTGCGGCCTCACGGCACACTTCGCATCGAACCGGACGGACGCCGCGGGCATGCGGGCGCGTCTGTTCGAGTGGATCTCGCTAAAACCCCGCGAAGCCTCGGTCGGATGCGGCAGGCTGGACAACCATGATCACGAGCTTGCGGTCATGGCGCGTGTCTGCGCTGCCTCACCTATTATTCCCGACGATCCCGGTCGCGGCGGCGCGGTGGCTGGCTCTGCTGCCGGTGCTGGGGACCTTGGCGGCCTGCTGGGGAGCAGGATTCCTTCGCTACGGCAAGACCGCCACCGCAGTGTTCGTGGCCACCGTGCTGGTGATGCTGGGGATATGCCTGCTTGCCGGGATTCGCGCCGTAGTCCGGGTGATCGCCCACCGAAGCGCCGCCGCGGACGCCGGCAGAGGCGGCAGTGTCGTCGACGATGTCGGCCCCATGTTTGTCATCCTGGCATTCCCGTGCGCGGGGTTGTTGGCGCTCATCGGTATGGCAGTCATGGGAGTCATGACCGCCGGCGGCCTAGATTCGCCCACCGCGCCCGCGCTGAACTTCCCCGCCCAGATGGGCATCTGGCTCTGGATCGCCCACGAGATCTACTACAGCATCTGGGAATACCGCCGCACCTTGGCCGAGCGGCGCACCATCAGCGACACGGTGTAGACAATCCCTGAACGCGGATTTCGCGCTCACTCCCCCCGCGTCCCGTAACTCGGACTACGCCTCCAACGCTGGAAGATCGTGCCCAGGGATGGCCAACTCCTCGACTACCGCCACCACATCGAACCCGCCCCGGCCTCGAGACCACAGTTTTGCCGCCGAATCGACCAGGAAACGGCATCATCGAGCTCTTGCGCGTGTGCCTACGAACTACCCGACGGCGGCTTCCAACGTGAGCCCAACCAGGCACAAGAGCACATAGCCGACCACCGGGTCGGTTCGTGACCACTCGCGCCTGTGAATCTGCGTGTCATAGGTTCACTGCAGACCCGCTAAGCCCCCAGGTCGGTGGACTCGAGTCATAGAGTCACCGCCTGGTGCGCTTACGAGCGCATTCGCACGGTCGAAACCGTGCGTGCAGCTACGGTTAGCCGTCGATGGGCCAGCGGAGCAGGAATTTTCCCAGTGCGTCGTCGATGAGGCGTCCGCGGTCGGTCGGTTCGCCGTCGTCATCGATGTGTTCGCTGAAGGCGTCGGAGAGGATGTCTTCCACGGCTTCGCGTTCGTCTTGGCTGGGCTCGCTGCTGGCCCGTAGCGAGTTCAGTAGGTCGCTGTCGTGTTCGTTGAGGACTGCGGTGAACACGTCCTGGAGCTCGGGTGGCAAGGTGTCGATGACGTTGCTCATGGATGCCTCCATCCGTTCGAGTTGCGGGCCCACGTCGTGATCACCTGGCCATCGGAGCTGAGGATCACGGTGGCGTCTTCGCCGGTGTACTTGTACTTTCCACCGGCTTGTTCCTTCACCGGTTTCACCGGATTCTCCACCGCGTCCTTCATGGCCTGATCCGAGACCCCGTGACCGTCGCGCCCCATCGCCCGTTCTTCACCGTGCTTGGTCATCCCGGTGATCTCTTCAGGCGGCTTCGCCGGCGCCTCTTCCGCAGGCGCGGCCTCGGCACCGTCGGTGTCCACGGGTTGAACTTCGTCATCGCCAGCGGCTTCCGAGGCCAAGCCCGCCATCGCCACGCCCATCATACCGACGCCGGTCGCGATCCCCGCCGTAGAGACCGCGTTGAGCGGGACCCCGGCAACCGCGCCCGCACCGGTCGCATCCAGCACTACACCCGCTGTCTCGCCCGCTGCGCTGACCGCGGTCAGCGCAGCACCACCGGCCAATCCCAGAACCATCTCGGGATGATGGATCGCGGCATTACCCAGAGATGCCAGGCCATTGACGACCGTGCCCGCCGCGTTGCCGATCGCCTCTCCGGCTTGTTCCACGAAGTTCGGCTGCTCAGGAGCCTTGTCCCGAGCCTGTCCGACCGCGTCGGCAGCAACGTCACCCGCATTCCTGAGCTCGCTGCGCGCGTGCTGCAGAAGCGCCGTGGCGGCCTGGCGCTTCTCCTCACCCGGATCATGGAACGGCTGCTGCGGGGCGCCCTCCGGGGCTTGTTCGTGCTCGGCCCTCGCGCTCTTGGTCGCAGCTTCGCCCTCGTCCCACAGGCGGATCGCCTCAGCCGCTTGGCCTTGTGACCAGGTGAGCGCATCGGCGTAGCGCTCCAGTGCCCGGGCAGCGTCGTGGAAGCAATCGCCGGCTTCCAACCACCTGCTGGGTTCACCGTCGAAAGCGGAACGGAACTGCTCGGCCGCCTCGCCGCTCCACCCTTCGGTGCTGTCGATGCGCTTGAGACCTTCCCCTGCCTCATGCAGGACATCACCGTAGGAGACCATCGATGACGCCGTGCCGAGGATTCCATCGAGATCGCCGAGGATCAGTTCTTTCGGATCACGGCTGCTGCCGAGCTCGGCCGCCATCAGTCAGCCGCCGGGTCATCACCAGCGGAGCGCTCGATCAGCCCCTCCAACTGCGCTCGGGCTGCTTCGTCGGTCTGCCGATACACCTGTACGCAGTGCGCCAGTCGACCCGCGACTTCGCTGCCGTCCTTCACCAGGTGAGCCACACCCAGGTCCCAGCGATCACAAAAGTCGGTCACCGTCCCGGCAAGGCGGTCGTGACCGAACTCCACACTCGTGTCCATGTCGGTAACTCTGTCCTTGCGCACAGCCTGAACAGTGTCGCTGACCCTCTGGGAAGCCTCCTCCAAGGCATGCAGATCGACACGAAAGCCCTCCGACACGCGGCCCCCTCTACGCAACTACGTCTGAACGCACGCGCGACCTTAAACGAGTCAGCAGACCGCGTGTTCCAGACCATCTAAGTTCGCTCATTTGTCGGATCCAACGCCTCAATGAGCTGGACGGCGACGGCCGCCCACCAGAGCGGACCCAACTGCGCCAGGACATCGTCGACCACGCCCGAACAATCGCACGTGCGGCTGATCAGCAGGTAGCGCAAACCGCGGACGACTCGAAGGAATGGGAAGGCGCCCGCGGTCGGTCAGGCGCGTCTGTTCGGGTGGATCTCCGGTGGAGTCCCGGCCGAGTCGCTACTCGGCTGATGAGCCCCTAGGTTCCAGCACGCCCGTCGAAGAACTCCTCGCGGTCGAGTTCGGCGGGAGGCTTCTCGACGGCTCGACTTACGTGTGATTTGGCGCACAGTGCTAAGGTGCGAGCCCGCACGGGCGTGAACACTTCTCGCACCTTCACCGGCCAGTGCGCTGGTAGAACCCCGTGCCGGGGCGGGTTTAGCGTGCCGGGCTATGACCGAACGCGTGATCGCCGCAACGGACGGCTCGGCCCAGCCCAATCCAGGACCCACCGGGTGGGCGTGGGTACTGGGAGACGCTCAAGGCAACCCTCTCCGGGGTGAGTCCGGGTTTCTGGGGCATGCCACGAACAACGTCGGCGAACTCACCGCGGTCGCCGAACTGCTGGCCTCAACAGACCCGGCCGTGCCACTGGACATCCGCATCGATTCCCAATACGCGATGAACGTCGTGACCGGGAAGAACCGGGCGTCCAAGAACCTCGAACTGATCGCACACATCAAACAGACGCTCTCCGACCGGGACGTGACGTTCACATGGGTCGCCGCACACCAGGCCGACGGCGACCTCCTCAACGCCCATGCCGATCACGCAGCCCAAGACGCCGTCCGCAACCGCCAAGGACGGCACTGGACGGCAACCGACCTTCAGGCGCTCGACATCCGCCACGAGCCAGTTCCGCCCGATCACTCCCGCGCACCCATGACCAAGCCTGGCGGATGCAAGGCGACGACCAAGGCCGGGAAACCCTGCCCCATTGACCCGCGCCCCTCAGGGCTGTGCCATGTGCACGACCCAGCGGTGCAATGCCAAGCAATCACCAGCAAGGGACGCCGGTGTTCGGTGGCCACCGGAGGCGGCCGGTGCGACAAACACCGATACCGGCTCCTCTAGTCGAGACGCGAGGACGAAATCCCGTTGTGACCATGAGTCGTCGATTGTCGATCGGGCGGCGGGATCTGGGAATCAAAGCACCTGCGAATCGCGTGGAGAACGGAACGTAGCACGTAGGGATCCTTCGCTCGTTCCACCGGATCTTCTGGCACGGCAAAATCAGGGAGGGGTAGCAGCATCGTGGGCATGTCTGGTGGCAGGTCCCAACCGAGATCTCCGGACCAAGCGGTGACGTAGCCTTCTTGTCTTGGGTCGGCGGAGTTCCTTCCCTGGGATTCGCACATCATCGCTGCGTGGGCGTGGGCCCGGTAGAAGACGCCGAGTGGAGCTCATCGACGATCACATCGATGTTGCTTGTGTTGAGATGAAGCAAGGAAGCTGCCGCTCTGGCCGGCACCAGGACCGCGATGCCGCGCATTGAAGGCTTGATCCGCACAGTCGTGGGGTTTCCGCGGCTGTCTTCAACAGTGATTTCTCTCCAGTGCATGACTGACTCTCTAGGTAATCCGAGTTTGGGGCTCCGGCGGTGGGCAGGAGTCTTGACAGGCGGCCGACCGGGGACGAGTTGCAGGCGCCAAGCGCTACACAGGGGCTGGTGTTGTGTTGGCTTGCCGGTCCCCGGTCGGCACCTTTTCCGAGCGCCCCGTCCGACAAGCGGAACGGGTGCACGGAAATCAAGGGCTCTCGCGAGCGATCGGTCGATCGACTGCTCGAGGCGGCGTGTCGTCGACGAAATGCACCTGCCACAGAACCTGGTGCTCTCGGTCTCTCCCATCGTGGACGGGGCTGGAGCGTGTTCCGCGGGTGTGCGCGGCCGCAGCGTGCCAGCACTCGGCAACCTTCTCGGGTGAGGTGCTATCGAGGAGAGCGAGAAAGAAGCGGTCGGTTCGGGGTTCGTGTCTGACCGGCATCAACGCCAGATCCCGAACGGGGCCCGTCGAGTGATGTTCTGGATGGGCGGATACCTGGCGCGTCTCAGAAGCAGACGGGGCAGGGACCTTCGTTTTCCTCACCCAACGCATGCGGAGAGCGTCGGTGATCGTGGAGACAAGCGAGGGCACGACAGGACTCCTTTCCGTCAGTTTGCGAAGTGGGCCGGGGTTGGGCACGCCCGGCCTGTTTGACAACGCGCGCCATGAACGTGTTCGTTCATGGGTGCCGCGTTCTCCTATGACCTGGTGTGATGACGTCTCTCAGTTCACCAGCAGACCCGGTCACAAACGACCACGAGCAAGTCCCACCGATAACCCATTTCGAGGACATCGAGGGGACATTCCTGAGCTTTGGGGGTGGCACGGCTTACGGTGGCCTTCGTGTCCTCCCCGGAGCCCCGCATACCGAACACCGTGCTCGTGCGTCTGCGTGAGAACGCTGGTTTGTCCCAGCAGGACCTCGCCGACGAACTGACCACGCTCGCCGCCACCCGCTACAACAAGTACCCACAGATCACAAAGAAGACGGTCGGTCGATGGGAACGTGGCGAGGTTGTCTGGCCGCAGCCGTTCTACCGGCGGCTGCTCGCTGATCTGTTCCAGTGCGCAGGTGACGAGCTCGGGTTCCGTCGGCCGCGCCGTACCCACTCCGGCGAGGACAATGTGGAGTCCGTGGAGCCTTGGACGTGGGAATCCACGTCTGCATCCTCGGAACCGCTGGTAGAGGACAGCCAGACCGATTGGCGGCAGGTACGTGCTGCGCTGGGACGACACAGGCGTGGGCTCGCGGTGCTCGCTGAATCCCTACATCGCGCTCATCGCATCCCCGGTCTAGAGCGCACTGGTGCGATCAGTGTGCCCAGCTGGTTGCCCGCCGAGCCCATACCGCTCAACGAGGTCAAGCTGACGCTGGATCCTGCCGCAGCCGAACCCGAGATCACCGGTGACGAGCCCGAAAGTGCCGCCGTCCGACCACTCGCCACTATCGATACCCGATACCATCGGTATCACGCTGCCGTCCGAGACCTCGCTGCTCCGCGGCTGTTTGAGAATCGACTCTGCTTCCGAATGATGGAAGTCGACTGGCGCGTTCCTAACTTGCGGTTCGGCCAGATGGGCTTTTTCGACGCGGTCGACACCAACGAAGCCTTGGCACACGAATTCGCGCTGCACCATCTGGCCATCGACGGGGATCACGAAACGATCGTGGGCCGTGCCTCGCTGCGGCGGCTTGCGTTCCGCAAACGTCTCGCCGACCCGTTTGACCTGTCCCGGCGTCCGCTGATGGGCGCTATCGGCACACTCACCATCAAAGGCGGCACCAGCCCCAGCATCGTCCTCCACCAGCGCGACACCAGCAAGGTCGCCGGAGGTGGCGGTATGGCCCACCTGCTGCCCGCCGGCATCTTCCAACCCTCATCGGTCATCCCGGCTGCCGTCACCGCGGACTTCTCAATCTGGCGAAACATCCAACGCGAGTACGCTGAAGAGCTGCTCGGCCACGGTGAATACGACGGATCCGGAAAACCCATCCAATACGACCAACTGGAACCCTTCGCCACCATGGACCAGGCACTCCACGAAGGCCGTATCCAGGTGTACTGCCTCGGCATCACCCTCGACGCACTCACCTTCGCCGGCGACATCCTCACCACCGCGGTGATCGAGCCCGACACCTACGACGAACTGTTCGCCCATACCGTGGACACCAACGCCGAAGGATCCGTACCACGACAGATGTTCCCCTTCGAAGAAAACACCCTCACCTGGCTCACGAACTCCCAACAACTCTCACCAGGCGCAGCCGCCGCCCTCCACCTCGCATGGACCCACCGCCAACACCTCCTCACCTGACCCGGCTACCCCGATAGCCGCTCATCAGAGACCTCACTCGCGGCCAACATAATGCGGGTTGACCTCGAAGTAGGTCCTCGCCACCGCATCGAGGACCTCATCGGGATCCGACACCGTTTCCTCGAAGCACCCCTCGGCGGCCCGTTCAGTCAGGTCACACGGCTGGCTCTTGGCGATCCGCAATGCACTGCTCAACATGGTCGGGCAAACGCGGCTCAAGCGGACACGATCACAGTTACTTCCGGGCGAAGCCTTGACGGGGACACCAGTGACGCAGAGTATTCACCTCGCGCATGCCTGCTGACCTGCGATGACGAGGCATGTGTGGATGGTGGGGCGTCGGGGTTCTGCCGAGTCGGGGCGGGCGGCAGTCGGGGTCGCCCGCCCCGGCACTACCGCGCAACGACTTGGTCTGAGCTGAACGAGGAGCTGAGCCCAGGCAGTGATGAACGACTTCCCGTGACGCGACCCCAAGACGAGGGAGCCGGACGAGTGCCTGCCGTCGTCAAGGCCGCACCGGGAGCAGGAAGCAGCCGAGCTCCAGCCGCACTGATACCAGCACCCCTGGCACATGCCCCGCGTCGCTGACCGTCAAACGGAGCCAGCCCGTGCGTTCGGGAGCCGCAACCGCCATACTAGAACGCGTGTTCGACTTCATCCACCCGGAGCCATCGTGGAAGCGGGGCGATGATCGCCGGTTCACACCGGCGCGTCCGGTGTGGGTGAACTTGGCTCGCCTCTACCCACGCCCGACCGAAGTACGCCCGTTCCCCGAGGGGTGGGATCTGCAGGCCGTGGTGCCCGGTGAGCAGACCGCGTGGTTGAAGACCACCACGGGCGATTGGGTTGCCGAAGTCCGCTACAGCGTCCGCCGCGGCGATGGCGGCGGAGGCGTACCGCATACCGCGTGGGTGCCCGCAGACGCGGTGCAGCTACGCCAGGACGCCCCGGCCCGCAAAGGGCACAAACACTGAACTCACCTGAATCGACCCGCACATCGGATCCACGCAGGCGGTTTCGCCGATCAGGCGGGTCCGTCGAGAAGTGCGCGGGCGTGGGCCCGCAAGGCATCGGCGAAGTCGAGGCGCTGGTCCATCTCGACCCGGTGCAGCAGCCGGGCCGCGGCGTAGAGCTGCGAGACCCGTCCAGTCGGCGAGTCCAGGACATCGCCGAACTCTGAGCGGAGGGCGCGGTAGGTGTCGGGGTTAAGCAGGCTGCAACACAGCAGGCTGGCCGCGTCGGTGCCGGCCGGGCCGCGCCCCCAGCCTTCCCAGTCCAGCAGCCCGAACTCGGGCTGCATGAGGTTGTTCCAGTGCAGATCGCTGTGCACGGTCTCCCACCGCTCAACGTGGGTATCGACCTGGGAGCCGAAGGCACCACGGATACGACGAGTGACCCGTTCCTGATCGGCGTGGGTGCGGCGGGTAGGGGTGGCCGCCAACGTGGCGAGCGTGGCTCGTAGGGCGGCCCACCACGCCGGATCAAGCCGCAGCGGTGGCACGGGTGCGTCGTCGGTCGAGCACGGCCGCCCGGGTAGTCGAGTCGCGAGCTCGGCGCGCTGGCGACGTCCCTCTGCCCATTCGGTCGTCGCCAGGACTCGGGGGCGGGGAATGCTCGCCGGAAGCGTGTTCGCCTCGGCGTTGCCGGTCCAGAACTCCCCCGAAGCCCATTCCGGGAACTCCGAGACCACGCGCAACCACCGAGCCGCGCCGTGGGCGTCACGGGCCGGGGCGCCGATCGAGCGCAACCGCCACCCGAAGACAGGTTCACCCTCCACCTCGACAGCGAAGTGCGCGGCCGCACGCGCGAGGTTGCCGCGCATCCACTCGGCGAATCGATGGTCGGCCTCGGCGACCACGGCGTCCTGGAGCGCCATCAGTCGACGATATGGCGCAGGTAGTGATTCGGGTTGGCCAGGTAACGGCGCCAGTGGTCGACGAGTTCGAGTTCGTCCCACTTGAGCCGCCGGAACCCGTGCTCGCCCACCTCGATGACGTCAGCACCCGGTACGGCCGCCAGGATCGGCGAGTGCGTCGCGCACACCACCTGCGCACCGGACTGGCCGAGCTCGTGCATCAGCGCCACCAACCTCAGGCATGAGGTGAACGACAGCGCGGCCTCGGGCTCGTCCATGACGTAGAACCCGGGCTTGGTGAACATCTCCTGGAACACCGTCAGGAAGCCCTCGCCGTGCGACATCTCGGCGGTGTTGTCCTCCCAGTAACCCGGCACTCCACCGAGGTTCTCGGTCATCTGAAACGCCGTCTCCGCGCGCAGGAAGAACCCCTGCTTCCGAGACCTGGGGCCGCCGAGCATCCGCGACCCGGCCGCCGTGGTTTCCAGCGTCAGCACCTCACCGAGCGGCGTCTTCACGGCATCGGGCCGACCGCGTTTCGCCGCCAGCCGGCCACCGTAGGAGTCGAGCTTGAACCCCTCGGCAATGGCCTCGACCAGCGTGGATTTGCCGGACCCGTTGTCGCCCACGAAGAAGGTCACCGGAGCCTGAAAAGTCAAGCCCTCCTCGGCGAGCTCGGCCACGCACGGCACGGTGAACGGCCACCGGTCGCGCTCAGCGCGGCCGGGGCGGTTCGCCTCACGAATGTAGGCGCGACGGACGTACACCGGTCTCCTAGGCATCGTAGTTCGGTTGACACCCGCCGTTGGGTCCACACGGTCCGGCACCGGTCGGCCAGCACGATGGGTTGCAGGCGGGGCCGCAGTTCGGCCCGCACTGAGGATCGCACGCAGACAGCGGCCGGGTGGCGAAGTGGGTGCGCAGTGTCGCGCCCGTCTCGGCCATACGTGGGCCGGCCAGGATGTCGGCGAGCGCACGCTCGCGCACGTTGCCCACCGGCAACCAGCGGGAGAACACGCACGGCCATACATCCCCGGCCGGCGAGATCGCGATCTTGTCGTCGCCGCAGTGCCCACACAGCTGATCGAGGCCGGCCTGGCCAATGCGGACTCCACGGCCAACCTCGCGGAGCCGATCGGTGCCGATCTCGGTGACCCCGAGCTCATGTAGCTCGGCGACCGCATGGTCGCTGCCCTGGCCGTCCCATAGGTTGACCACGCCAGCCCGCACGGGAATCGACCGCCGAACTGCCTCGGCGATGTTGGCCTTCGTGCGCGCGTAGGTCGGCCGCTTCGTGATCTGCGCGTGCTCGGCAGCCTCAGTCGAGTAGTACGACGTCGCCAGCCGCACGCCCGGTTGCGCGAGGACGTCCCATAACCCCGGCGTTACGTGCACGAGGTTCGAGAACACCTCAACCTCGACTCCGCGCGTACGTGCGTGGTCGATCAGGGCTGGCAACGACAGGTGCAGCGTCGGTTCACCACCGATGAACTGCACCATCCGCGCCCCGACCTCGGCCGCTTCGTCGATCACCCTGCGCCAGTCGGTATCGACCATCGCGCCGTGGTCTCCCTCAGGGCCGGATTCGGCATAGCAGTGCCGACATTCGAGCTGGCACCTGCCCGTGATTTCCAACCACACGAACGAAACAGATGCATCCACAGGAACCTCCGAATTCGGTGGATCGACTGGCCCGGCCGGGGACTGTCGGGCGCTGCCCCGGCCGGGTGGAGACCGGTGTTGGTGCCGACCGGGGATTACGGCACCAACACCGGCGACTGTTCGCGAGCGAAGTGCTCCGAGACGCAATTCGGGCAGGCGCGCGCCGAGATCACCGAGTTCGAAATCCCGGCATTCAGGCCGCACAGAGACAGGCCAGGTTGATCCGGCTCACGCTCGTGCACATTGCCCTTGTCATCGATCCACACGTCGGCGACACTCGACATCGTCGGATCCCCTTGACGCTGTGCGGGACCGGTGCAGCCCGTGCCGCTGCTCACCGGCCCCGCCTGGAAGCCGCGCGCCAGCAGATAACCCTCCCGTGTCGCGTCGTGGCGTGTGCTCATGGGCGGGCCGCCGTCTCCTCGAGCACCGCCGACCGCCAGGCGATACCGAGCAACTTGCGCACAGCCTGGTCACAGCCCGGACAGGTTTCCCACAACCACGCCAACTCGCCGCGGGCTGAGGTCACCGTCTCGCCACACAACGTCGTGATCTCGACTCCGTCCGGGTAAATCGAGCAGCCTGGTGGGTACGGGTCGACGCTCGCGTGCCGCCGACCAGCTGCAGGCGCCCAGTGAAAAGGGTGCGGCTGAAAAGCCATGGCCGTGTCCTCCATGACCAGGAAGATTTCTGTCGCAGCCACTTTCACCGTGTGCAGCGGGATGGAAAACGACGAAACCGCATTCGATATACATGCCGCGAATATCTGCACGTGACCGGGAGTCGTGGACCATATACTGATCGTCACCTTGGACTGATGGGGTGACGATGGGCGCAAAGCACACCAGGGCATGCCGCACCTGTGGCAGTCGCCTGGGACGCGACCAGACCGACGTGCTGTGCAGCCCGTGTCGGCGGAAAGCTGCGCCCAATACCCCTAGCCCCGAACCGAAGAAACCGGGGTTTTGGCAGCGTCCTGAGGTGGCCGAAGCGCTCCGCTCCCAACATTTCGGACGCATCTTCTACGCGTATCGCTACGAGCACCGACCGGTGATCACTCAAGCAGCACTGGCACGGTGGCTCCACATGACGCAAGCCCAGGTCAGCAGATTGGAACGCGCGACGAAGGCTCCTACCGACCTCGACAAACTCGCATCGTGGGCCTCCACGCTCCACATCCCCGAATCTGAGCTGTGGTTCAGGCTCCCGGCGCGCACGGAAGCGCCACACAGGCGCGCCCACAAAACCGCTTTCGGGTGGTTCCGCGGCACTACGCTGCCCACTCTCATGCAGGAGACCGAGCGCGCGCCCGTCACCATTGAGTCGATCAAAGATACGACAGCGACATTCCGTGGCCTCGACAACCGGTTTGGCGGCGGACATGCTCGCGGCCTGGTGGGCACCTACCTCGCCGACGAAGTCGCCCCCGCGATGCACATCTATCGTCAAGGCAAGGGCCACATCGAGTTCGTCGTCGCCGTCGCCGAACTCAATCAGCTGGCAGGCTGGATGGCATACGACGTCGGCGACAACCTGGCGGGACGCCGGCACCTGCAGCAAGCTCTGCAACTCTGCCAGAGAGCGAGTGACGACGCGCTGTCAGCGGAAATGCTCGCGGGCATGAGCCACCAAGCCGCACACGCCCGAAACGGTGCGGTCTCGGTCGGCCTCGCACAAGCCGCCCGAGATACGGCCGCTGGCACTGGGCTGGCTGCCCTCGAATCCGAAACCGCCGTCATGGAAGCTCACGGACTGGCACTGCTACGCGACAAGCGAGGCAGTATCGCAGCCCTCAAGGACGCAGAAGACGCCTTCAGCCGAGCCGACCGACAAGAGCATCCGCACTGGCTCAGCTACTACGACGCCGCATACCTCGCCGCGAAGATGGCCCACTGCATGCGTGAGCTCGGAGAACTTCGCGCCGCCGAGCGTTTCGCCCGCCGCTCGTTGGAGATGAGCGCCGGCTATGAACGCGGCAAGCTCTTCAACACAGCGCTGCTCGCCTCCATCCTGGCCGACCTACGGGAGATAGATGAGGCATGCGCGGTTGGTCGTGACGCGCTGCAGCTCGGGCGCAAGCTGCAGTCAGCACGCACCGTCGTGTACCTACAAGATTTCGCCACCCGGCTCCGTCGGCACCAGGCCGCACCTGCAGTCGTCGAACTCGCCGACGAGCTCGCCGCGATCGGAATCAGCTTCGACGCTGAGCCAACAGCTTGAACAAGGCAACCTGTGCTGCAGCGCCGGGAATCTCGCCCTGCTCGATACGCTGGTGAATCTCGGCGAGCGGCACCCACTGAACACGTGCCGTCTCGTTGATGTCAGCAGGCTTACCGGTGTCCTCAGCTCCCTCTGCCAGGAAGAGCAAGTTCTCGAAGTCAGCCGTACCGGTCAGCGGCTGAAACCGACCGAACGCCCGAATCGACCGAGGGCGCCAGCCGGTTTCTTCCTCGACCTCGCGGGCCGCCGTCAACGCGGGGTCCTCATCCGGGTCGACGTAGCCCCCTGGCAATTCCCACACCCACTGGTCGAGGACGAACCGGTGCCGATAGATCATCAGTACGTGATCCGAGTCGATGACCAGAGTCATCGCTGCCTTGGGCATGCGCAGGACATACTGCTCGAACGTGACGCCGTCCGGGAGCTCGACAGACGCGATACTGAGCTTGAGCCGTCGAGTGTCATCGACAATTCGTTCGCCATGGATGGTCCAAGTCGCCAGCGCGGGCGCGTTCGTCTCGTTCGCCACGGAGCAAAACGCTACCGGAACGCCGCGTACGGCCTCCACAACGACATTGGTCACAGCAAACTGCTCCCGGTACCAAGCTCGGGACTGAGATCAGACGTAGCCTTACCATCTCGGACGGGGTCGCAAGCTGCAGTTGATCTACTGCGAAGTCCTCAGGAGCATGGTCAATGCAGCGGCTCCAGAGATCTGCACGGTCAGGCTAGCGCAGAGGTCGTCACAGATCGTGAAGGTCGAACCAGGCCACCCACCATCGCCTCCAGGGACAGCCGCGGTGACCAGGGCCTCGGGCTCGGGGCGCGACCAGGTTCTACCTGCTGTAGAGGCAAGGCGCCGACATCGTCCTGCTCATGGCCCCGGCACCATCACCAAGGAGAGCGCACCAGTGGATGCGCGCCATCGTCTCGGCGTCCCGATCCTGCTCGACAGCCTTACCAAACGACCAGCTAATGGGGCATCAACATGGAGCGTGCGGGGGCAACCGTTTCGGCCATCACCACCAACATCGATGTCGCTATGGAAAGCGCGACCGTTTCCGCGATACAGCCCACACGCGTCGAGATTCGCTATCCAGGGTTGCCGCCGATGCCGGAGAGGTGACCAGGCAAATCTGTCCGGTCAGTCGGTCCACAGGTCCTCGGCGCACCACGCGGCTTCGACGTCCGCCCTGCTGACCGGTGGTAGACCGAACTCGGCGCGCCAGGTGTTCACCTGCGCAGGATCGACGAGCGGGAACAGCCGATACCCGCGACCGTCACCTGTATCGACCCACTGCGTCCCGAACCTCTGCGGCCTGCGCTGACGGGTTTCGACCCGGTCCGCCAGGTAAGCCCAGTCTCGGGCCTGCGCTTCACCCCGATCGACCGCCGCACGCAGCAGGCCCACCCACTGCTGTTGATGTTCGGCGTCGGCGTGCTGCGCCAGCAACCACGCCGCGTGCGCCGCCTCGGTGCCGACCAGCGCATGACCCGGCCACCCGTGCTCATCGATCACCAGGTCCAACCAGGCGGTGTTGTCGTGATCGAGGCGACGAACCTCGCCCCACCCGCTCGATCCCGGCTGGTGCTGGGCGCGCGCCTGCTGATCCCGCTCGGCCCGACGTAGAAGCTCCTCGCGGAGTCCGGTGTCCACGCGCGGAAGCCTAGGCGGGACGCTGCAGCCGTAAGAGATGAGCAGGGAAGTCGCCTTGGATGTGGGGTATAGGGCAAACGGCGCCCTGGTTTTGTCAGTGGCTCCCGATACGGTGACGCGCCCCACTGATCCCGCTCCGGGTGCATCGCGGCTGTGCTTCTGCGCCTGTAGTCCGGTTGTGCCAAGTCCCCCGGGAGCGGGTGGCGCGTTTCGGTGTTTCTGCCTGCTAGCAGTGTGCTGGACGCCGGGCCTCTCCACGCAACACGGGCACCCCGGAGGGGACCCCGCCCGTGTTGCGTTCCGGACCCACCGCCCAGCCGTAGAGCCGCAGGCAGAACACCCAAGCGCCACCGCCCCGCCGTGCTCGGCTGGGCGGTGGCTGTGGGTTTTGCCCTTTTCTGGTTCCTACGGAAAAGGACTAATAGCTATGGATTTGCCGAACATCACTGTGTTTCGGTACGGCCACGACGAATCCCGCGTCTTCCTCAATAACGCTCATCTCATCGGCGTTCTGGAACATCCCAGTGGCGAGGAGCAGGTGCGGGTGAACTTCTACGGCCCGTCGGGTCAACGCTTCGCCCTCCCACAGGCTCGGGGGATCACCGATGCGGTGACGTCGATCATCATCGCAGCCCTGCAATACGACTACCGCTCCCACGAGATCGCCGTCGGCTACTTCACCCCGCGTGGCTACGGGATCTGGTGCCCGACCTGCCACATCGCCGGCACCGTGCTGTCGCGCTACTACGACGACCGTGTCGAGGCCGAGGAGCGCGCGGTGGGCGACCACGAGGATCTGTCGGGTCATCCGGCCGTGCTGGTGCCCAATCCGGGTCGGTTCGAGCCGGATTCTGCTCCGCCGAATGCGAGGCCGTCCACCGACCACGACCGGCCCTGAACACCCCCGCGAGCACCGACTCGCGTACCCCCTCACATCTGAAGACCACCTGCCACACAGCGGCGGGACCGGGCCTGGGCCCGGCCCCGCCGCTGTGTGTCGACTCCGATGAATAGAGAGCTCTCATGACAACGACTGAGAAGACGCTGCCGTATCTCGACGACCTCGATCCGAAGGATCTGGTGCTTCGGAACAATCCGCGCACGATCGCGGACCTGGAATCCGAGGAGCCGGAGATGCTGGCCAGCATCGGCACCCACGGCGTCCGGTTTCCCGTCCTCGCCACACCGACTACCGACGGTCCTGCGGTCATCGATGGTTTCACCCGCGTCCTCGGCGCCCTGCACCACAAGCAGAATCAGGTGCCGGTGTTGCTGGTCGACGAAGCCGAGGCGAAGGAGTGGCAGCGGCTTGTCGATCAGTGGATCGCCAACGAGCATCGCCGCGGTCTCGGTGAGGCCGACAAAGCCGCGATGATCGAGCAAATGGCCCTCTACGACTTCAGCCCGGACGACATTGCCGAGCAGCTCACGACCGATGTCACGGTCGTCAAGGCCGCGCTGAAGGTCCGTGGCAGCGCGAAGACGACGTCGCTGGCCCGGGCGCATGAGCAGTTGGACATGCTGCAGCTCGCGGCGATCAGCGAGTTCGAGGACGACGAGGACGCCTACGCCGAGATCGTCGACACCCTGCACAACCAGCCCGCCCAGCTCGGTCACATGATGGCCCGGTGCCGCCAGGAGCGTGAGGCACGGCAGGTCCGCGAGGCCGAGATCGAGCGCCTGACCAGTGCCGGTGTCACCGTCGTGGACGCAGCCGAGTTGCCGGATTCCTCGCGGCCGTTGTCGGCGTTGAAGGACGCCCAGGGCGAGGTCCTGGCCGACAAGGTCGAGAAGCACCAGTCCTGCCCGGGGCATGCGGCGAGCGTGCGGTCGATCTACACCGGCGAAGCACGCGTGTCCTGGCACTGCCTGGACTGGACCAAGCACGGCCACTACCCACGCTCCGAGGCCTCCTCTCCCGGTGGGGAGCAGGGTTTGTCCGAGGAACAGAAGGCCGAACGGGCGCGGGCCCGGGAGTACAACCCGCAGTGGCGTGCCGCGCTGGAAGTGCGGCGGGAGTGGCTGAGCGAGTTCCTGCAGCGCAAGACCCCGCCGAAGCAGGCCCGCCAGTTCCTCGCCTCCGTACTCGCAGCTGGCGACGAGCGGGTGACCAAGGCGATCAGCCGCGGCAACGGCTACGCCCGCACCGTGCTCGGGGACAAGCGGGTCGACCGGCTCAAGGCCGGTGGGCGCAGGATGAACGAGGACCAGGTCACCACGCTCGAACTCGGCCTCGTGCTCTGTGCCTACGAGGAGGGCTACGACGCCGCGCACACCGTGAGCACCTGGCGCTCCCCCACTCCGGCCGACCAGCGCTACCTCACCGCGCTCGCAGGCTGGGGCTACCCGCTGTCCCCGGTCGAACAGCTCGTTCTCAACCCGGACAGCGACACCGACACCTCGGACAGTCAAGCCGCCTGAACCTCCCGTGGCCGCGCATCTCGCGGCGGGTTCGGGTCCCCACGCACCGTTGGGGACCCGGGACCGCCCTTTGTCTTTGAGGGGAGGTTTTTCGGTGTCCGCTGAGGAGGAATCGGATCTGACGCGGGTGAGCAATGAGCATCTTGAGGTGCTGACGTTCGACGCGATCATCGAGCGCGATACCGGGCGGCTCGATGCGTTGCAGGCCGAATGGTTCCGCCGCGCCAACCGCAGCCGCCAACTCGGCGAACTTTCCCGCGACCACAGCCGCAAACCCCACGAATAGACCCGGCTCTACCTAACCGAACAGTTCAGAGAAGGAGTGTGTCCCATGTGGTTGTTCTGGATCATCTTTCAGATTCTCATTCTTGTTCTCGTCGGTGGTCTCGTCAGGGCAGGGCTGCGGCAGGCCGACGACCTCGTGACCGCCCTCATCGACCGCATCCGCAACACCACCACACCCACGGTGGTCGACCCCGCACGTGCTGAGTCCGCTGAGGACTCGGACGAATCCAAGTAACAGTCCTCGTGACGAACGCCGGTCCTGCACTGCGGGACCGGCGTTGTGTCATTCCCGGAGGAGGAATCCACTATGAACACCCGCACACACAAGAACGCTTGGTCGTCGCGGGATCCGGTGACGGTCCGGGTCTTGCATAACACGACCTACGACGCCCTGTTCTTCGGCTACACGCTGCGCGACACCGTCACCTGCGTCTACACCTACACCGATCCGGAGGTGCACCCCGCCACGACTGGAGTCGAGATCGCCGAGCGAGCCTTCGAGCTGTTCACCGTCGGCCGCTCCCCCGCCCACGCAAGCTCGGATCCACGGGCCGTGGCCTACCGCGAACAGGGGCACCGGTCGTTGTCGGTGGGGGATGTGGTGTGCGTGGACGGGCACTTCTTCGCCTGCGAACCGTTCGGCTGGAACGAGATCGACCCACCCCGCGAAACCCCACCCGAACAGACGGACGCCACCCGCGCACCGTGAGGACAGGCCGTGCTGGAAGGCCATTCCGGAGGTGCGACGGATTCCCTCCCGCCGGGCTTACCGTGGAGTCCAGGAAGGACCGTGCACCATGCCACCCACACCCGCCCGAGGCTCACCGGAACCGCGACTGATGCGCGTCGCCCTGGACGCCGCGGGCGCGGGACTCGCGGTGTTCCCGCTGCGGCCTCGCAGCAAGAAGCCGGCCATCGTCGAGTGGGAGGCCTCGGCGACCACCGACCCCGACCAGATCCGGCAATGGTGGCTGCAGGCACCTCGGAACGTGGGGATCGCCTGCGGCCCGTCCGGGCTGCTCGTCGTGGACCTCGACACCCCACACCACTCCTACGAGAGCGACGCCGCCGAACCTCACGGTGGCCGCGAGGTCCTCGCTGCTCTCGCGGCCGCGGCGGGTGAGGAGTTTCCCGACCACACCCGTACGGTGTCCACGCCCAGTGGCGGGCAGCACCTCTACTTCACCGCCCCAGTTGACCGGGAGTTGCGGTGCACGGTGGGGCGCTTGGGCCGCTGGATTGATACTCGAGGTGCCGGGGGCTATGTCGTGGCAGCCGGATCCGTGATCCCTGAGGGCCGGTATCGCGTGCACCGCGATCTGCCGGTTGCCCCGCTGCCGCAGTGGCTCACCGACGCGCTCACACCCCATCCGGTTTCCGAGTCCTCGGACCTGGGGCTTCCTCTCGAGCGTGCCGCCGCTTACGTCGCGGCCGTGGTCCGGGGTGAGGCCGAGGCCGTGGCCCAAGCGGTCACTGGACAACGCCATCACACGCTGCTGCGGGCCGCGGGCGCGCTGGGGCGTCTGGTCGGTGGCCAGGAGCTCGACTACGCCGCCGCCGAAAACGCCCTCCGCCAGGCCGTCGAAGCATACCTCGGCCGGGACGGCTTCACCCCCGCCGAGGCCGACACCACCATCCGCGCCGGTCTCGCGTGGGGTATCCAGCGCCCCCGCCGCATCAGCGACACCCGCCGCGCCCAGGACTAACCAGGGGGCGCTTGCGAGCCGTGTGACGGGCCCGAAGGGGTCGTCGATGGGCTGCGCAGCCCATCAGGCCCCCGGCCGGGGCGGCAAGGGCGCCTGCGGCGTCGCTGCGCGATGCGCTGCGCGCACCCCCGCCACCCCGGTCGGCGTCCTGATCCCCCTCACCCGTATCGACCGCCCCCTTTCGTCCCTGGCCACCCCGCTCGTGGCCGGGGCGACAGGGGGTCTTTTCATCCTGTCTCCGATTCGTCAGGGAGTACCTCCATGTCCAATCCGATCGCGGTGGCGCTCAACACCGTCGACGACGTGCTGCCCGCGCTGCCGCACATGCTCGGCTTCTACCCGACCGATTCGCTGGTGATCGTGACCATGCACCAGCACCAAGGCGGCCAGACGCAGCTCGGTGCGACCATCCGGCTCGACCTGCCTACACCCGAGGAGTACGCGGAGTTCGTGGGCTTTCTGGACGCCGGGACCGGACCGCTCCAGACTCTGCGGCCCGATGCACTCATGCTGTTCGTCATCACCGACGCCGAATTCGAGCAGGCAGAGGGATTGCCGCATGACCGGCTCGTCGAGCAGCTCAACGCCGCGCTGCCCGCAGCCGGATTCCCGGTGCTCACCACCCTGTGGACCCCGTACATCCGCCACGGCGCACAGTGGGTCTCCTACCTCGATCCCACCCTGCACGGCACGGTCACAGACCCGCAGGCCTCCGCGCTGGGTGCCGAGCTGACCGCACAAGGCAACGTGCTGTTTTCCAGCCGCGAGGACATGAGCGCACTGATCGCCCCCGAACGCGACGGGGCCACCGCCGCCGAGTGGGCCCTCAAGCTCGACGGGTTCGGACTCGACGACACCCACACCGACACAGATGCCGTGGCCGACCGGGTTCAGGCGATCGGAGAGGCCGTCGCAGATATCGCAGGTGGCGAGTATCCGGATGAGGACTCGCTGGTGCGGATGCTGCACTGGATCTCCGACAAACGTGTCCGCGACGCGCTGCTGCCCACCGCCCTGGGCGAGCACGCCGGCGCGGCGGAATCCCTGTGGGTCACCCTCGTCCGCAAGGCACCGGCCCCCGAGGTCGCCGAGGTCGCCACGCTGCTGGCGGTGGCGACCTACGTGCGCGGCGACGGAGCCCTTACCCACATCGCGCTCGACCGCGCGCTGGAAGCAGACCCCGCACACACCCTCGCCGCCCTGCTCCACCACGCGCTCGGCAACGGTATCCCGCCATCGGAGTTCACCCAATTCCTCCGGGACTACACCGACACCGCCGACAACACGGACCAGTAGTAGAGCCCCGCGCGGGCGTCGATCGCCAGACAGGGCCCGGTTTCACGCGCCACACCGAGCGAAACCGGGCCCTTCTCATGACCACCCCCGGGCTCAACGCGGGTTCCGCGGCCGCCAGATATCCGATTCCGCCAGCAGAACACTGTTTTCACATAATGGGAGAGTCCTATGTTGACAGAACTCGTCGACGACGTGCGACGGGAACTCACTCCGGTGTTCGACATGATGGAGTGGGGCGAAGACGAAATCAGTACTGCGCGACGGCGCCATCCCGCCCACGCTGACACGCTGCACCACAGCTTCACGCTCCTGCGCCCCACCAACGAGCGGATGCGCACCGAGTTCGTCTACCGCGGGCACACGCGTGAACTCCTCGACCGTGTCGCCCAGGGCGAGGACACCCGGCAAGCCACCGGCGCCGAAGTCGTCCTGGCGCTCTGCCAGGTCAGCCAGACCGCGCCGCTGAACGCCACCGCGACCGGGTTGGTGGGCCGCCTGTGGCAGACGGCTTTTCCTGACCAACCTGTGGATCTCGGTGACGAGCAGGAGCACCGGGAGAAGTTGTACGGCAGCAGCATCGATGACGCTGAAGCCGACATCCGCGCCAGACTCGCCGTCCCCGGCCGTGTCCTCGGGACCATCGAGTGCGGGGGCTGGCATCACGGTGAACCCGTGGCATGCCACTACGCGCCACTGCACCTCCGCCCGGGCGAGCACACCGCCTAACCCTGGGGCCGGGTGCGCACCCGGCCCATGCTCACACATCCACCCCGCGCGAGCCCGCCCCTTCCCGGCACCGCGTGGGTGTTCTGGGAGAACGACGTGACCACCCCGAGTGCGGTGCCCTCGTACTACGACCCTGGCGAGATCCTGGCCGAGGTCTTCGACGACGGCATGCTCGCCGACGACGTCGCCGGATTCCTGACCTGCATCGAGGTCAACGTCCTCGCTGGATTCCTCGACGCAGTAGGCCGCCACGACGGAGCCGAGGACTGGCTGCAATGCCACCGGGCCGGCTGTCCCACACCCCACCTCCACTAGCAAGGAGAGTTTGCCTTGTACTCGCCGTTACGATCCTCGACCGACCGGCGGCACGCCCTGCGATCGGGCCGGCATCGTCGGCGCCGTGGCGTAGCATCGCTGGCCATGCGGTTCCAGCCCCTCATCGTCTACGCCCGGCTCTGCGGTGCCGCCGGGCTGGGCGTGCTGCTGGGCGCCGCCGCCACCGGTCTGCTCAACGTCCTCACCGGCAGCGTGTTCACCCACCTCCCCTACTGGCTGGCCGGTGTCCCGGTGCTGGCCGTCCTCGGCGCCCCCACCGGGCTGCTGACGGGGTGGCTGACCCGCCGGTGGCTCGCACCCGAGGCTCCACGTCGCCGGTTGGTGGTCACCGTGGGCGGTGCCGTGGCGGTACCGCTGGCCACTGCCGTGCACCCCGGTTCGATCGCCCTGGGCTTCCCGCTCATGCTGGGTGCCGCGGCGGTCACTATCGCCCTGTGGGTGCGCGGGTTCCGCCGCGAAACCGCCCAAGCCCGCGCCCTGATGTACGGCTACCACCGCCACACCCGCTAACCCACCACCCCACCCCGGGTTCGTACTGATCGGGTTCGGGGTGTTTGTCGTTGTGTGGGTGGCGGTGGGGGTTCTGCCTTTCTGCAGCCTGCTGGATCGTGGGCCGCTCCACGCAACACGGCACCCCAGAGGGGACCCCGCCGTGCTTGCGTTCCGGACCCACGATCCAGCACATGCGGCCGCAGGCAGAACGACCCCACACCGGCCACCCCACCGTGGCACTGCTGCTGAACAAGCGGTGTCGGTCGTCTGCTCTTTTTCTCTTGCCTGTCAGGAAAAAGGAGCCGCGATGTTGCCCAATGTCGTTGTCCAACCTCTTGATCCCACTCGCTGCGCCGTGTTCTACGGTCCCCATCTGATTGGGGTGCTCAGCGAGCACCCCGACCAAGACCGGGTGCGTGTGGTTTTCTGCGGACCTACCGGCCGACGGTTCCCGCTGCCCGACCACCTCACCCGATCCGCCGGGACCGCGTCGCTGATCGTCGCCGCGCTGAACTATCACTACCAGCCGCACGAGATCACCCTCCGCGAGTACGACGGCGCGATCCACCTGTGGTGCCCCACGTGCCACGGCGCGGGAATCCCCTCCGGCCCCAGCTATCCCAACGCCCACGCCGGCAGGGCGAACGCGCAGGCCAACCACACCAGCCTCACCGGCCAGCCGGCGGTCTTCGTCGACGCGCCCGCAGCACTGCCGCCCGATCTCGCCCCCGACAACGCCGTGGCCACCGACGAAACGAACACCCCATGAACACCGACCTCAGAGCCGAGTTGAGACGGGATCCGATCGTGCGGGACTTCGCCGACCGCATCCAGCAGTGCGGCATGCCCCGGTCGTTTTTCCTCGCCGACGACGGCAGTCGCGATCTGTGCCCGGTGTTCATCGACTCGATCCGGCGCGGCTACCGACAACGAGGCGGCACGGTCCAGGCCCATCCGGCGGTGGTCGCCGACGTCGTCTTCAGCCTCGCCTTCACCCCGGTACCCAAGCCCAGTCTCCTCGACCGGCTCAGCACCCTCCTGCGACGCGCCCGGTAACTCCAGCTCGCTTCGAGGCCCGGATTCCCTGCGCGACACGGGGGAATCCGGGCCTCGACGTGTGCGCAGCCTCCAGCCGGGGCCACCCCGAGATCACGTCGTGCGCCCGACACCATCGCGTGCCCCGCGCGCGGCGTGCATGCCCACGTGAGTTCATTCGATTGTTGGGAGAGATGATGAACGACCGTCACCGCATGCCCGTGAGCCTGGATAGCCCGGGTGATCTTCTGGCCGCTGTTCCGCATCTGGTCGGGTTCTATCCGGTCGATTCCGTGATCGTGCTGACCTTCCGCGACATCCACACCCAGCCCCGTCTCGCCGCGGCCATGCAGCTCGACGTGCCCTCGCCCGCCGTCTACGAGGGCTTTGTCGCGGCCGTGAGGCCGCCGTTGCTGGCCGATGCGGGCGTCGAAGGTGTCATCGTCATCGTGACCACCGCCGCCGGTGACCTCGCCATCGAGGGACTGCCGCACCACGCGCTGGTGAGCAGACTCGCCACTCTCTGCAGCGAGGTCGGGGTGCCGCTGCTGCAGGCGTTCTGGACACCGCAGTTCCGCGCCGGCGCCCCGTGGGGCTCCTACGCCGACCCTCTGGCCACCGGCACCGTCGCCGATCCCAGTTCGTCTGCGTTGGGTGTCGTGGCCGCGCTAACGGGTGAGGTCACCTACGCAAGTCTCCGCGAGATGACCGCTCTGCTCGCACCCCAGCACGACGAGGGCAGTGCGGCGCGCTGGCGCGCCGCGCTCGACGCACTCACCGACCAGACCACGGCAGCCACGACGGGCGAGCAGACGGCCGTCGGATACCGGTTGGTGCTGGAGACGATCCAGGTTTTGGCCGAGGGCGGTGCGGTCGGCGAGGACATCCTCATCCGCGTCCTGCACGCCATCGGCGACAAGCAGATCCGCGACACAGTCTTCCGCACGGCTCTGGGACCCCACGCCCGCGCGGCCGAAGGACTGTGGATCACCCTGATGCGCTGCACCCCGACCGGTCCGGAGGTGGTGGAAGCGGCTGTGCTGCTGACGTTTTCCTCCTACGTGCGCGGCGACGGCACTCTCGCGGCCATCGCCGTCGAACGCGCCCTGCACCTCGATCCCGACCACTGCTTCGCGCGCCTGCTCGACCAGGCCCTGTCCTACGGGATCCCCCCGGACCGGATCGCCGCCCTCGCCCACACCAACCCCACACCGGTCAGCGACCGATAACCGCAGCCCACCGCCCTGCGTGGACGCACCGACCTGTCCGAGACACGCACGATCGAAAGGCCCGTCATGACATTGCCCGAACACCCCCACGCACGCATCGAGGAACTGCAGCGCGCGCTTGAGCACGCCCGCGCCGACCTCACCGCGTTCCGCACACAGGTCCGGTCCCGCATCATCCAGGCCCACACCGACGGCGACATCTGTCTCACCGGCATGAACGGCGGCCTGCGGGACCTGGACCTCCCCGAGTACGTCCCGGGCTGGAAAGGCACGGTCACCCTCTCCGTCGAGGTCGTGGTCACCGGCACGGGAAGTGAGGACGTTGCCCGCCGCTGGGCCCTGGACGCCCTCGTCGTGTCCTCACAGGACTCCGACGTCCGGGTCGAATCGATCGAGCGCGACGCCGAGGACTTCGACGAAGCCGACGAAGAGGACCTGGACCTGTGAAGACACCCCACGACCTCCGCGCCCTGGCACGCCAGGCCCTCGCCCGTGCCCGGGCGGGTGAGCCCGGCATGCGCCGCTACGCCCGCGGCCTGCTCGACGAAGCCCGCCGACGGGAACTCACCGAGCACTCGATCACGGTCGGCCGCCGCAACGTTACCCCCACCAGCTACCGCACCTTCCTCCGCCACCAGCTCACCACCACACCCCAATCGCGTGTATCCACTGTGGAGCCTCAGATCGCCTGATACCGAACATCCGCAGGGCGGTTCACGTGGGTTTCGCGGTGGGGTTGCTGGTGTTTGGTGTGCGCGGGGGACGGGGCCGTGTGGCTGCGGGCAGGGCGATCTGGGGCGAATCAGATCAGCACGGGCCGGGTGCCACAAGGGCGCCTGCGGCGTCGCTCCGCGATGTGCTGCGCACACCCTTGCATCACCCGTCCCGTCCCGATCGCGCGGTCGCAGATCGACACTCCACAACCACACAACCCAGCCACTTCTGGGTTTTCGGGGTGTCGGTGTTGGAAGCAGGTTTTCGTGGATTGAGGAGGCCCGTTGTGGCTGGAGAAACCGAAATCACCATCGTCGGCAACCTGACCGCCGACCCCGAGCTCAAGTTCACCCACTCCGGCGCGGCGGTCACGAACTTCACCGTCGCCAACAACCCGCGCTTTCTCGACCGCGCGAGCGGAGAGTGGAAGGACGGCGAGTCGCTGTTCCTGCGCTGCAATGCCTGGCGCCAGCTCGCCGAAAACGTCGCCGAGTCGCTGACCAAGGGCACGCGGGTGCTCGTGCAGGGCCGGTTGAAGCAGCGCTCGTTCGAGACCCGCGAGGGTGACAAGCGCACCGTGGTCGAGCTCGACGTCACCGAGGTCGGCCCCGCCCTGCGCTACGCCACCGCCACCGTCCGCAAGGCCACCCGCAACACCACCGACGAGTCCCCGGCCGACGACATGTGGGGCTCCGCGCCCGCCGGAGCCGCCGCCGACGCGCCGTTCTGATCACCGCTTCCACAGGGGTGGGTGCCGTCCAATCGCTGGACGGCACCCACCCCTTTTTCCACCAAGCCGAAGGAGGAAGTCCGTCATGACCCTGCACCCCGACGCCGCCACCTGGCACGCCACCCCGCAGCACGACACCTGGTGGGTGCCGTCAACGCCGGAGATGATGCCCGCGATCCTGCTCACCAACGAGGGCGCGGGCATCATCGAACTCCCCCGCCACCAGCCCCAGCACGCCATCCGCGAGCGGGTCGGTGACCCGCTGACCGAACGCGTCCGCTACACCCCCGATGCCCTGATCTGGGTCGGCGACAACAGCCGGCGCACCAGCGAGTTCAACCCGGGCGCCACCTCGCTGATCACCCAGCTGCTCCACCACATCAGCACCGGTGACTACGCCGCCAGCGACCACGCCCGCGCCCACACCCAGACCTTGCTGGACACCCCCGGGTTCGTGCCCGCCATCCACGGCCACGCCGTGATCACCGGCGTCACCGACGACGGCGAACCCGGCCCCCTCTCGGAGGCCTTCACCCACTGGTTCGACACCACCATCGTCCAGCCCATGCTCGACGCCGAAGCCCTCGCCCTGGCCGCCCTCCTCGACGCGCTCGGCATCGACCCCAGCACCGTCCTCGAAACCTCGGATTCCCCGGACTCCCCCTAACCAACACGGCCGGCCTCGTGCCACGGCCGGGCTCCGGCCGCACAATCCGGCACTCCCTCACGACCAGGCCCCCGCAGGAGTCGTCATCCCGACCGACTCCAGCGGGTGCCTCATGCCGTCTTCACCCCGTTCACCCCCACTGCGAAAGGCAGACTTCGTCATGCACCAGCCACCCCATGCCCTCCTCGACGACCTCAAGAAGCTCCTCTCCCCGCTCACCGATCCGCAGGAGCCGTCCCCGGCCGACCATGGGTTCTGGGATGTTTCCGGGCCGGAGATGATGCGCGCCGTCCTGCTCGACCAGGACCGCATCGAGCTCATCGAGCTCCCCCGCGCCGACCCCGTTCCCGCCATCTCCACGCTTGCCGGAGACCCACTCGCCGAGCTCATCCAGTACACCCCCGACGTACTGATCTGGGCCGGTGAAGACGGCGCACGCACCAGCCGGCTCAACGACACCGCCACCGGGCTTGTCTGTGAACTCATCGTCGACGTCGCCGAAGGCACCTATGCCTCCAGCGAGCTCGGGCATGCCCACGCCCAGCGCCTCGCCGTCACCCCCGACTTCGTGCCGACCCTCTACGGCCCCGTGGTGCTCACCGGCGCCACCCGGCACGGCGAACCCGCGCCATTCAGCGACACCTTCGGCCAGTGGATCCGCGCGATCCTCGACCAGATCGACCGCACCGCCGCCCGAATCCAGGCCCACGCCGCCGTCGAGGCGACCCTCGCCACGTTCGCGCCGTCCCGTGCGCCCCGCCCCAGTGCTGAGGACTCCGACGGCCCCACCGGCCCTCGCTGACGCTCTGCCGCGACGGTAGGCCCGCTGACCGGCAATACGGTCGGTCAACGGGCCTGCTGGCAGTTACGCATGTCCTCAACTAGCTACGCGACCACCGCGCCCCAACGACACCAGGGCGTTCGTCGTCCGGCAGCTGGTCGCAGGGGCGTTCGTGCGTCGAAGCCTGGCTCGCCCAGCACCGCGTCCCAGCCGACACCTGACGCCCCGGGAGGACCTACCTGTCCGTCGGCTCCTCCGCAGGTTCGAGAAGCCATGCCGCCGAGCAGAGGCGCGGGTCACTGCCCCGACACCCCGCAGCCCGCTCCCGGTGGCCGGGCGCCGCTTCCCCGGTGCCCGGCCACCGGTCCTACGCGCGCTCTCCCGCACCTGAACCCACCTCGCGCACAACGAGGCGCCGCCCGAAGGACCTCGGCCGGGTCTCGGTCGACGCGCTCTCCCGGTAGTGGTTCGCGTGGCGTGGCGGCTCTCCTGGCCCCGAGCCCTCTGACCTTTTCGGCTCTTAGTTAGTTCTCCTGATCGAGGTAGTCAAGGACGAGGTCACACACCGGCCCGGGAACTGCGAGGATGCCGTGGCCGACGTCGGGGAGGATCACCGTGGTCGCTCCGGCGCGCTCGGCGGCTTGAGCTGCGGCGTGTGGGTCGTGGATCTCGCTCGCGCCAGCCAGGACCGCCAGGGTGGGAACCGGCGCCGAAGGCAACGGGTCCAGCAAGTGGGGGTTCACGATCGGGGAGGCCGGGAAGTGCGCGGCACCGTGGGCGAGCAGGTCGAAGTAAGCCTCCAGAGCCGGCGGGTGTTCGCCCGGGGGTCCCTGGGCGAACAGTGCGCGAGCGTCGTCGAAGGACGGGTTCGGGTCGCGGTTTTTGCCGATCTCCTCGAACTCCGGGCTGAAGCCGGCGAAGACCAGCGGCGGATCAAGCAGGACCGACCGCGACACCCGTTCCGGCTGGGTGAGTGCGAAGCGGAATGCAAGGTGGCCGCCCAGGGACTGGCCGCACAGGTCGGCATCGGTCAGGCCGAGGAGATCAAAGGTCTCCGTCAGCCACCCAACGAAATCGTCCATGCTGGTCAATGGCGCGCCGAAGTGACGGCTGCGGCCTGGTTCGCCGATGACGTCCACCGCGTGCACGCGATGCCGCTCCGACAGCGGGCCCACGATCGGATACCACATTGCGGACGTGGCGCCGTAACCGTGCAACAGGACCAGGGGCGGTGCCGCAGCGGGTCCGGTGGAGGTGACGCGGGTGGTGCCGTAACGACCGGTGACGTCGGTGGTCTCGAACGGGACGGGCCAGTGCGCCATCACCGCGTCGTAGGCCCGCTGGTAGGCGGCTTGCAGTTCCGGGGTCGCGAACTCGCTCATGGATCGCGCTTCCTTTTCGATCGAAGCCAGGTCCCGATTATGCGCACACCTCCCCGGTCTGCGGCCCGATTCGGCCTGAAAAGCCACCGGCCGGTCTCCTCGTTGTAGGCAGCGCTCCCCCGCGGGTGCACAACGTCGTGTTCTCACCGGGTGTCGCCTCACCGTCCGGCCTGCTGGTTCCAGCCCAGGTCGATTCGGGATGCGCACCGGCGATCCGCATCGAGCGTTGCGTCGGAGTAGGTGCGGACCGCGTGGTCCTACCGAGCGTCCCGGTCAAGCGTCTCCGCTTGCCGCAGCAGGGCCCCCGACTGCGTATTCAGCCGCCCTGCGTCCGGGGCCTGTGCGCCATCGCCCTCCGCTACACGCTCATGAGAATCGGTTGCGCCGGCCCGACGTGTGTACTGGTTCGCGGTTCCAGTACGGCCGGTGTTGATCAGCCGCCGTGCTTCTTTCTCACTACGCAGTTCAAGGAGTTCGGCGACCTGTGCGGCACTGCGCCCGCCGTGCTCATGGATCGCCCAGGCCGCCGCAGCCTGCCGCGCATGCTCCCCGGCGACCCGATCCATCGATGCCGCGCGAGCGTGGTCGATCTTGCGGTGCAGGACGGCGAGCCTGTCCTCCAGGGCGGCTTGTTCGGCCGCGATGCTGGCCCCTGCGTCGACGAACTCGAGGAGGTTGTCCTCCACCAGCTGCTCGCGCTTCTTCTGCTCGGCCAGCTGCTCGGCGTTGCGTTGCCGAGCCCGCTCCAGGTTCTGGCTCACCCGCGTCGACCGACGCGGCTTGCGGCCCCCGCGGGGCGTTGATGCGCTCATCCCGTTCCCCCTTCATCGGATTCGCTTGGCGTCTTCCGACGGTAGGCAGCGGGAGCGGCGATCCGTCCCGACACGCCCGGGTCCACAACGTCAGCGGCAGAGGAGGGGAATGCAGTGCGGGGGTGCCCAGCCATGGGCCGGACACCCCCGCGTGCCGAGTGCGTTAGCCCTGATGGGGCTAACCACCACACAGTGGTGGCTCCGCCAAGACCACACCGGCAACCGCCCGGCACACACAGGGGCTCACCGAATGAAGCCCATCCCGCCGGACGTGTGATCAGTGTAGCCATCCGAGGCCACAGGCCGGGTCGGTTGAGGGAAGCGACGCCGCGCCCGGCCGGCCCCGAGAAGTGGGCGGGCAGGTTCGCTGCCTACCGGTGAGGTCTCCGGCTGCCTGAGACAGCTGGTTGGTTTTCCCGGCGTTTCGACGGCCGGATTGTCTCGGCGTTTGCGCCCACCGCGTCAAGGGCACCCCGGAATGCGCACACAATTATTCTCCGCAAGCTCCGAAGAATTGTGCACACATTCCGGGGCCCCACCCTTGACCCGGCGACCCCAAACGGAGTGATGGCCTCTATCGAAACGACGGACAAAACCAACCTACTTCGCGCGCAAAAGGAGCCATAATCGCAGGTGCCAGGCCTGCCTCCTGCATTTGACAGGCGCGCAACAATCACCCGAAAGCACTATCGGCACAAACGCTTTCACCCTGCATTTATTGCCCCATTTTGGATAGAATGGTAGTGCACCACCCGGGAACCGCCAATCCCGGATCTACACACAGAAATCACCGATTTGGGGTTTTTCATGTCGCAATCTGTGACGATTTTCGATTCCGTGTCATCCGTGGCCGCCCTCTTGCGTGCCGGTGACCTGGACGCCGCCCGCGAGCAGTGGGACGTAACGCTGGCTAGCGCCGACGAGGTCGAAACCGCCGCGCTCCTGGAGTGCGGGCGCATCCTGACCTGCTACCCGCGTACCTCCACCGTCCATCTGCGCGCCGCGTGGACGCGTGCCACCGATCCGCGTGTCCGCGCCGTCATCGAAGCCTGCGCTCCCCGCCCGGACGAGCAGCCCGCCCACGCCTCCGGAAGCGAGCCCGAGCAGGAGGCGCCGCGCTGGGACCGCCACGCCATCGAAGGCGCCCGCGCCACCCGACGCACCGCCGAGCCGGTCAGCACCGACACCGACCCGCAGCGCCGCCGCGACCGTCGCCAGCAGGAACAGGCCGCCCGCTCCCTCACCGCGCACCTTTCCTACACCGCCAACAACCCCACCCCCACGGAATCGGAACCCGCCACCGGTGGGCACCCTGGTCACGCCGTCGATTACGACCGCATGGCCATCAACCCCGTTGCCCAGGACCGGGAACGCCGCGACCCCCGCCGCACCGCCGTGCGCGGCAACGGCCGTCCATGTGTGGCGCTGGGCTGCCACGTCGAGCCCAGTCGCGCCGATGAAAGCGAGCACTCAGACGGGCTGTGCGGCGAGTGCCGCGACGCCGGACGCCCCGGCATCCAGACACCCGACGACACCACCCACGAGCAGGCAATCGAAGCTCGCTGCGCCTACATCTGGGACCACTACCCCGCCGCACTGGACCACCTCCGCCGCGAGTGGGCACGCTGCCGCAGCGAAGCCGACCGCGCCACGGTCGCCGCGTGGGTCAAGTCCCACGTCCCCGACCCCCCGGCCGAGCCGCTCAGCGCTCCGGAGCTGCCCGCGTGTGCGACCTGCGCCGCCGAGCGCGGGCCACGTGATCTGCGGCAGCAGCCCGCCGACGACGGGCAATGCGCCAGCTGCCGCACCCTCGACCACACCGCACCCGAAAAGATGATCATCCCGGCCGCCGTGGAGGCTGCGCCCGAGCCGGAACTCATCGCCGCCTAACCTCTCCGCACCCACACCCCGACTCACGACCCCCGGTCACCACGTGACCGGGGGTCTCTTCATGCCTGCGCTCCTCTGGTCTGTCTTGGACGCCAGCGCCTCTACCCCACCGGCCGTTCTCGCGTGCCCGTTGCCACCGTGTTCGCGCCGTCGCCACCGGTCGCCTTCCGGCCGGCACCTCACCTCACGACACCGCCGGCGCCCGTTGGCCGGCACTCTCACCTCGCACACAGCACCTCTTGCATTCTCAATGCTCGCCGGATCTGTATCGATTGAGTCTGCGACGGGCGGCCGCCCCGGCCTGCTTAGCGTGAGTGCATCGACCGTGGCAGGAACCGCTGATGAAGGGGGCGCCGTGATCGGTGTTCGCAAAATCAGTCCTGGTGGCCACGAGTACCTGACCGGGTCGGTGGCCTGCGGCGACCGGGAGCTTGAACCCGGCGAGGCGTTATCGGACTACTACACCGCGCACGGCTACCCGCCCGGGCAGTGGTTCGGGCGCGGCGCGGCCGCACTGGGGTTGGACGGCGAGGTCACCGCGGCGCAGATGAACGCCCTCTATGGCGAGGGCAGGCACCCGGACGCCGACCGCATCGAAGCGGAGAAGATCGCAGCGGGCGCCTCGCCGGAAGAGGCACTGGCCGAGACGAAACTCGGTTACCGGTTCCGCCAGCACGGCGGTGCCGACGAGCTGCGCAGCAAGGTCGTCGATGCCTACAAGGCGTACAACCTGGAGCACGACCGGCCGATCGGTGCGCCGATCGATGAGGCCACCCGGGCGGCGATCCGCCGGGAGGTGCAGGCCCAGGCGTACGCCGAGAACCACGGCGGCACACTGCCCAGCGATGCTGAGTTGAAGAAGTGGTTGGCCGAGCAGAAGCGCGAGATGAAGAACGCGACTTCCGGCTACGAGCTCGTTTTCGCCCCGCCGAAGTCGGTCTCGGTGGCGTGGGCGCTGTCCGATGAGGCCACGCGCGAGCAAATCCTCGGACTGCACCGCCAGGCCGTGCGCGACACGTTGCAGTACTTCGAGGACAACGTCGCCTTTACCCGCAAAGGCGACGGCGGTTACGCCCAGCACGACGTCAAAGGCATCACGGCGGCCATCTTCGAGCACTGGGACTCCCGCTCTGGGGATCCGCACTTGCACACCCACGTGCCGATCAGCGCCAAGGTTCAGGGCCCCGATGACCGCTGGACGAGCTTGGACGGGCGCAGTGTGCTGGCCGCGGCGGTGACGACCTCGGAGTATTACAACAGCCGCCTGCGGGACCTCTTCCGCGAGCAGGGTGCCCACTGGAGCGAGAAGCCCAGCGGCGGTTTCGATCTCAAGCGCCCGGTCTGGGAACTCGAAGGCGTGCCCTCCGAGCTGCTGACTGGCTTCTCCCAACGTGCTTCGGCGGTCGAGCAGGAGCGCGCCCGAGCGATCGTGGAATTCAGCCGCTCCCACGGTCGCGAGCCCAGCCCGAAGGAAGTCCTGGAGATCGGCCGCCGGGCGCAGTACGGCACCCGGGAGGCCAAGCAGGCGCCGCGCTCGTTGGCCGAACACCTGCGGCGCTGGCGCTCCCAGGCCGTCGAGATGGTCGACGAGACGGTGCTCGGTGGGCTGAGAGAGCGGCTCTTCGGCAACACGCCGGAGCAGGTTGACGAGGTTGATGTAGCCGAGCTCGCCGCACGCACGCTGGCGACGGTTTCCGACCACTACAGCCACTTCAACATCTGGAACCTCGAAGCAGAGGCGCATCGTCAGTCCGCGCATCTGCGGGTGCCCGACGGGACCCGCGATCAGGTCATCGGCCAGATCGTCGAGGCGGTCGTTCGGGACGTCGACACGGTGGCGCTACAGGCCCCGCCCGTGGTCGAGGAGACCTCGGGGCTGCGCCGCGCCAGCGGTGAGAGCGTGTTCGTCGAGCACAACGCCCAGCGCTGGACGACGAATCGCACGCTGCGTGAGGAGTCGGCGCTGGCGGCATGGGGACGTCGCCGTGACGGCGTGCGCATCAGCGATACCACGGTCCGGCGAGCCGTCGGCCGCGCGAAACTCAACGCTGGTCAGAAGCGTGCCGTGGCCGGGTTCGCGACCTCCGGGCGCCGGGTGCAGCCGCTCTACGCGCCGGCCGGGGCGGGCAAGACCACCGCGATGCGGGTCTTCGCCGATGCTTGGCGTGCCGACGCCGGCGAGGTCTACGCATTCGGCCCGAGCGCCCGTGCGGCTCAGGAGCTCGGTTCTTCGATCAAGGCCCGCCCGCACACGCTGCACCAGGTCACCACCGCGATGCAGATGGGCAGCGTCGAGCGCGCGTTCCCGTTCACCCGCGGCGATGTGCTCATCATCGACGAAGCCGCGATGGCCGGCACCCACACGCTGCACGACGTCGTGCGCTACGCCCTGAACCGAGGCGCGGACGTGCGGATGGTCGGCGACGACAAGCAGCTCGCCGCCGTCGAAGCAGGCGGCGCGGTGCGCTGGTTCGCCCACCGCAACGGTGCACTGCGGCTGAAAGAGGTCGTGCGCTTCGCCGACCCCGAGCAGGCCGCGGCCTCCCTGAAGCTGCACGCCGCCAATCCCGAAGGCCTGGACTACTACTTCAAGAAGGGCTGGGTGCACGAAGGCAGCCGGGAGACGATGCGCGACGCCGCGCACCACGCTTGGCGCACCGACCTCGATGCCGGTCGCCCTAGCCTGCTGATCGTGCCTGCGAACGAAGACGTCGTCGCCTTGAACCGCCAGGCCCGCGAACTGCGGCTACACCGCGGCGACGTCGACGACGGCCTAGCGGTGCAGTTGCACGACGGCACCCACGCCAGCAAGGGCGACCTGGTCGTCACCCGTCACAACGACCGGCTGAAAACGCTGTTCAGCGGCAAGGACTTCGTGAAGAACGGTGACACCTGGCAGGTACGGGGCATTGGCCGCCACGGGGAGCTCAAGCTGCGTCACCAGGGCAGCCGCGGCACCGTGACGCTGCCGTCCGACTACGTTGCCGAGCATGTCGAGCTGGCCTACGCGGCGACGGTGAACCGCTCGCAGGGCATGTCGGTCAAGGGCGGCTCGTCGCACAGTGTCGTGCCGCAAGGACTGTCCCGCGAACAGCTCTACACCCAGATGACCCGAGCCGAGTACGACAACCAGGTCTACGTCGAAACCGTCCAGCACACGATCGACAGCCACCAGGAAACCCCGCTGGAACGCACCGGGCGGGGCGTCCTGGAAGCCGCACTCGAACGGTCCTCGGCCGAGACCTCGGCGACCGAGGAACTGCGCGCGTCCCTGGACAAGGCCGAGTCGCTGCGCACTCTGGTCGGCCACCACGACTTCGTCGCGCACCTCGGCTCGCAGGAGCGCATCGAGGCGGTGCTGACCGAGCACGTGCCCCACCTGCTGGAGCAGCCCGCCACCGGGGCGCTGCGCCAGACCGTGCGCAACGCCGAAGACCTCGGCTGGCAGGCCGAGCACCTGGTACCCGCAGCCCTCGCCCAGGGCGAGCTGGCCGACGCCGACGATCCCGCTGCGGTGCTGCAATGGCGCATCGAGCAGCACCTGCTGCACGAACAACCACCACCGCGCACCGCCGCGCCCACGATGAACCAGATCAACCACTGGCGCGGGATCGTCGAACGCCACGACGCCACCGCCGACGTCGAAGAACCGGCCTGGACACAGGTCTGGAAGTTGGCGGCCGCAGCTAGCGCTGAGGGCCTGGACGCCGACGCGGCGGTGGCCGACGCCGCACGGCAGCTTGCCGACCGGCCCGCAGCCGACCCGATGGACGCCCACCGCTACACCGCCGGAGCGGTCGCGGACGCGCTGTCCGAGCAACGCGAACGCGGCGCTGGCTGGTCGCCCTCGCTGCCGTGGATGGCCCGTCCCGACCACAGCAGCCTCAGCGACGAGCTGTGCTACTACCTCCAGCGCCTCAACGGCGCCATCCACGATCGCCACACCGAACTGCGCGCCCAGGTCACCGCCGAGCAGCCACATTGGACTGCCGGATTGGGGCCACGCCCCGAGGATCCCGCACTGGCCGAACGCTGGGACACCGTGGCGGGTCTGGCCGCCGCCTACCGCGACACCTACGGCGTCACCAGCGACGACCCGGCTCACCCGCTGGGGGCTCAGCCCGATAGCCAGGGCCTGCGTGCCCGCGCTTGGCACGAGCTCATCGACCAGTGGGGTCCTCCCACAGAGAACGCCAGCACTGACCAGGCCACGGGGACGAGCCACGACGAGCTGGAGCGGCTACGCGACGGCATCGACGTCGACGATCTGCTGGACACCTTCACCGACACCATCAGCGAGCGGACCGAGGAACCGCTGTCGGTGCTGGCCGAGCGCCACCACAACACCAGCCGCGAACTGCTCAATCACGTGGCGCACCAGGCCCTGGCCGAGCACGCCCCCCACGCGCTCGGCCAGCCCGCCGAGCCCAAGCTGCTGGACACGCTGCGCCGCGCCGAAACACTGGGCTGGCAGTCCGACCGGCTCGTCGCGCGCGCCGCTGCCAGCAGCGGCCGCGAGCACAGCAGCGACCCGGCCGCGGTGCTGCGGTGGCGCATCGAGTCCCACATCGCCGACCGCGAGCCACCCGCCCGCTTCGCCGAACCCAGTGCAGAGCAGATCGACCGGTGGCACACGATCACCACCGCAGTCGTGCCGGACGAAGACGTCACCGACGACTGGCGACTGGTGTGGCGGCACGCCGCCGCCGGCGCCGCCGAGGGACTGGACGCCGAAGCGGCGGTGACCGACGCCGCACGGCAGCTCGCAGAGTGGCCCGCCGACCCGACAGAAGCCCACCGCTACGCCGCCCAGATCGTCGTCGACCACCTCACCGACCAGCGCGACCAGGGCGCCGGTGAGCAGCCCGTGCTGCCCTGGCTGACGGCCCCGCACCGCACGGTGCGAGACGCCTCCCCTGAGCTGGCCGACCACCTCGACCAGATCACCACCGCCGTGACGACCCGGGTCGACGAGCTCCGCGACCACGTCGCCCACGACCGTCCGGACTGGGCCGCGCGGCTCAGCCCGCGGCCGCAGGAGGAGACCGCCGCCGAGCACTGGGACGACGTCGCCGGGCTCGCAGCCGCCTACCGCGAGACCTACGGCATCCGCACGAACGACCCGGACGTGCCGCTGGGGCCCGAACCCGGCGGCCAGACCGCCAGAGCCGATGCCTGGCGGACGATCACCGACAAGTGGAGGCAGACGATGACCAGCCCGAACGAGAACTTCCAGCGCGACGACACCACCGAACGAATCGAAGCCCTGCGCGACCAGGTCCTGGAAACCCGGGAGGACTACCGCGACGACTATGTTGAGCGCCAGCTCGACTACCGCGACGAGGACGAGGCCCGCCGCGAGAGCGAGGGCTCCTACGAGCGCTACGGCTATGACGACGACGAGCTCGACCAGGGCAGCGGCTTCCACTCCGGCATGGGCGGCATGGGCTTCTGAACCTCACCTCGAACCATCCTGAAAAACCAGAGAACCCCGGAAACCCAGGCGTTTCCGGGGTTCTTCACTCGGCTGGGGCGCGAACAGCTCCTCGAGGCGCTGGTGGCTTCCGACCGGAACGGGTGACGCGCCACTGTCCGAAAATGTCGGTACCCGTCGATACGATCACCACATCTAGTGGTCAATCTTCGGTCCTTCATCTATCGATTGTGTTTGAGGAGCTTGTTGTGGTCGTCGCCAAGCCCGCCCGCCCGATGAGCGTCACCCCCGCTGTCGTAAGGCAGCGTCTCCCCCGGACGCGGCCGGGCATGACCACGGACGTCTCGATCGGCGGTACGGACTTCACGGTGTTCGTTTCCGCTGATGCCGATGGCCGGCCTGTGGATGTCCACATCGCACACTCCAAGCACGGGAGCTTCGGACACGGGATGTTGGAGGCGTTTGGTGAGCTGCTCACCGAGGCGCTGCATTACGGGATGCCGCTCGAGGAAGTCGTGGCCCGGTTTGTGAACACCCGGTTCGAGCCGCAGGGCTGGACCGACGACAGCGACATCCACTTCGTGACCAGCCCGATCGACTACCTGGCGAGGTTTCTTGCCCTGGAGTTCCTGCCTCGCCACCGGTGCGTGGCGCTTGGCGTGCTCACCACTGACGCGGCTCTTGACCACGAGAGCGCAGGTCATCTGGGGTGAGGTCGTCCCGGATAGCTGGCGTAGTGCACGAATTCCAAACGTGCCGGATTCGCACAGTTCGGTCACCGATCGTCGAGCCAGCCCCGTGCGAGCGCAGTGTCGAACAACTGGTGCAGCCAACACCCTGAGCCAAAGCACCAGTACCGCACAGTCCCTGAAGGCGTGCGGGCCTGATGCTGTCATCGTCGGGTTGTCGGCCACCGCTCGTGCAGCGTGCCCCCGAGGGCGGCGACGGCCTCGGACAGAAGTGCGGTGGAGTAGATCACGCAGTTGGCCAGCAGCTCGTTGAACTTGACGATCGTCTCGTGGTTTAGGGCGTTGTGGCGATCAGCGGGCCGCCGAATATCAGCCATTGGGCGAAGCTGTGGCTTTTTCGGACGTAGTGATCAACCGTTGGGGCGATGTGCTCATAGATGCCCAGTCGACCGGAATTTGCCATCATCTGAGGATGAGCGAGATGGATTCTGAACGCATGGACAATTTTGTCGTGCCGGTTGTCAACGTCGAGGTCAGGTGCGATGAGCTTTCCTACAAGAGTCTAGCAGGTACTGCGTTCTTGCTGGCCGAACCTGAAGGGATTGCGTTGACCGCCCGCCATGTGGCAGAACAAATTAAGATTGGAGAGGTTGCGGTACTGTTCATTCGTGAGTCCGGCTGGCAGGCAGCTGCGGTGACCAGCATTGAGTTACATCCGACTGAAGATGTCGCTGCGCTTAGGCTAGAGGACGGATCGTATCCGTCACCGTTTACCCTAAGTCGAATTCAGGAGTACGCTAGTTGTCAGTACATGCTCTGGGGATACCCTGACGCGGTATTGCATGAGATCGTGGTGGATGGCCGTGCATTTCCACGGCCATCGCTCGTCTATTCCGAGGGTCATATCCGTCGGCGACTCACTGACGTTCCACTCGAACGCCCTGAAGGACACAGGTTCTATGAGCTGAGCGCAGTAGCCGGAGCTGGCTGCTCCGGCAGTCCGATAACCGACCGTCGGCCAGGTTTCCAATGGGGAGTTGTCGGCATTTATGTCGGAGAGCGTCGGAGCGATAGTGGTGATCTCAGCGTTGGTTACGCCACCCGTCTCGCTGAAATCGATGAGGGCGCACCTTCGTGGTGGTCTCGCCTATTTGGCATAACGTGAACGGCCGTTGCGTGGCCGCGCCACGACTACGTCTCGACGCCCGCCCCGGTGAACTACTACGCCTTGGCGGCGTACTGGAGGTTGTCCGGTACATCCAGGGGCCAGGAACCTCTCCTGCTCGGCAGGGCGCTGAACCGGGGACGTGGCCACCCGGTTCGCGGTCCAGGTGACCCCAGATTCCCTTGTTGGCCTCGTCGTGGATCCAGCGATCACAGATCATCACCGTCACGGTCCAGGAGAAGAACACCGACTCCAGCTGCCTGGTCTTCCGCTCGAAGCTCGCCCGGCAGTGATCCCAAGACTCAATGTTGCAGTCATTGCAACCCTCAATCTGGCCTGGAGGCCCGAAAACGCAGTTCATCTGGGGTGAGGTCTTCCCGGATACGGACGATGGTTGGCCGGTGGCGCCAGCGCCCGTATTCAACCGCGGTATCTGCGATCACCTCGACCACGACGTCCGGATGCACCGGGAGGTACACAACTGGCTCACCTCCAGGTAGTCCGGCGACCACGCCCGGCAGTTGCGCCAGCGTAGGGGCCTCGGCATCGGGACGTAGCCGGGCGGCAAGCTCGGCGCGCAGTCGAGCCGAGACCGGCTGGGATACCCCGCTGGCCCGCCAACCCCCGCGCGAAGAAGGGCGGCCAAGCAGGAGGGATGCGGCACCGACGACGCCGAGTACCACCGCCTCGGTGGTCACCAGTTGGCGGATCTTGAGCCACCCGCTACGTGATCCCGGCATGTAGCGCGAGGCAACCGGTTTGGCCACCAGGCCCTCGATTCCGGCCTCACCCCAGCTCGGGTCCAGCCATTCGCGAGCGGCGTTGGGGTCGAGGGTGTGGGTGACGAGTTGCAGGTGTGGGCGAGGGTGTGCGAGCAGGTCGGCGAGGGCGGCACGTCGGTCGAGGTAGGGCCTGGTGCGAAGGTCCTCATCGCCCGTGGCCAGGAGATCGAAGGCCATGTAGATGACGGTGACGTGCTCGCGGGTGCGGCGCGCGGGTCCTGTCTGGAGCGCGGCGAACTCGAGGTGTTCGCCGCGTAGCGCGACCAATTCTCCATCGAGGACGACGTCGCGGCCGAGGGCGGCGAGGTCAGCAGTGACTTCGGGAAACCGGGTGGTCATGCCGGTCCGGCCCTGTCGGGATTGAAGCAGCCCGAGTCCAGCGAACGCGATCACCCGGTAGCCGTCGAGCTTCGGCTCGAACGCCCACCGGCCGCGGTCGCTGGGAACCTCCTGGGTGCGAGCGGCCACGGCAACCGGGATCGGCGGATGCAGCACAACCACCCTGGTCAGCCTGCCCCTGTCGCGCGCTCCTCGCCGGATGGCGCGGGAGATGCCTCTCGCCGGGCGGTCAACCCCGGGTTGGCGGTGCTACTTGTTCGAGGTCGAGCGGGACTGCCGGAGCCGGTAGACGGTGCGGCCGGTGGCGAACGCGGCGACCAGTCCTGCGGTGAGCAGGAACGCCCGCGGATCAATGGTGGCCCCCAGCAGAATCGTCAGCAGGAACGTCACCACCAGCGACGGGGTGATTCGCCACGGGTCGTGCGGCAGCTTGAAGGCCAGGAACACGGCGAAACCGACGGCCGCGACGTCGATGATGATGAGCAGCCAGATCGGCATCGTGCTCCCTTGACGATCCTGTACGGGCGATCGCGTGCCCACCCCGCCGGCCCCACTATCTCACTAGTTGCTGGAGCAGTAGCTCCTGGCGGGCAGCAGGTCTGACTCGCCTGACTCGTTAAGCAGCGTGCGCACGAGGTCGACGTCGTCCGGCGGGCGGTGCTCGGGCACGAGCCCGGCGTCGCGCCACCGTGCCAGCAGCCGCTCCCGCGCGCGTGGGGTGAGCCCGCCGCGGATTCCGTGTTGCTCGGATAGCGGCCGCACCAGCTCGGCGGACAGGCACTCAGTCCACACCGGGCATTTCGTGCAGAACTCGGTCGCGCGGCGCTGCCGCCAGCGGGTCTGGTCCACCGGTTCCTCGTAGTCGTCGGGGCCGAACCACAGCTCGAGCATCGTGCCGTGGCATGCGGCGTCGTCTTCCCAGTGTGCGCTCATCGCTGGTTCACCTCCTGTGTCGCGGGCCCGAATGCACGGGTTTCTTGGCGGGGTGCGGGGCACAGTGCGGGTAAGGCGGCCGCGTGGGAGCGCGGCGAGCACACGCGCCATCCGCCGCCCTGCCGGGTGGATTTGGCCTCGTACATGGCCAGGTCGGCGGCGACCAGTGCGTCTGAGAGCGCGGCCTGGCGGCCGAGGGTGCTGATGCCGAGCGAGACCCCGACCTGGAGCACTCCCGCGTTGGTGGTCGGGATCGGCGTGGTCAGCGCGGAGACCAGGGTGTCGAGGTCGCCGGGGCGGAGTCCGCGGGTGACGAAGGCCAGCTCGTCCCCGCCGATCCTGCCGACGACGGCCAGGTGGCCGAGCTGGGTTTTCAGCCTGGTGGCCACGGTGCGCAGCACCTCGTCGCCGACCTTGTGGCCGTGGTTGTCGTTGACGGCCTTGAACCCGTCCAGGTCGACCAGGCCGACCGTGCAGTCGCGGTGGCGCAGCGCCGCTTGGGCGGCCGGTTCCCAGGCCGCTCGGGTGAGCAGTCCGGTGACGGGGTCATGGTGGGCGCGGTGCAGCTGGCGCGTGCGGGCGTGCAGCCGGGTGGCGGTGAGCATCCACCCGGCTGCGGCGGTGGCCGCGGCCGCGCCGAGGGCCGTCGTCGAGCGGGACGAGGACGGTGCAGCGGGGCGCCATTCGAGGAAGATCATGGTCGGGCTCCCTGTGCGTCGTTGTGCTGGTCACGTGCTGGTTTTCCTCACATCCGCGCGCGAAGCCGTCGGTAGAACCGCGCGCGATTCGGGGTGGCCACCTCGTGGTGCAAGACGCCGGCCTGCTGGCCGGTAGCGACGTTGACCGCACGCACGGTCCACAGCTGCTTTCCTCCGCCCTCGGGCACATAGGTGCGGTAGACCTCGATGCGCACCTGCTGGCCCGGCAGGGTCGGTGCGGTGTGCTCGTACACGCCGCCGCAGCCGACCAGCGCGCGTTCGTCGGGCACGTGCGGCGCGACGACTTCCCAGGTCGCGTCCTCCAACATCGCGATCAGCGATCCGGTGGCCCACACCTGTTCTCCGCGGCTGGCGAGAAGGCTGCCGGGCAGGATCTCCGGGACGGTGTGCTCGACGCCGATGACGCGGTGTGCGGTGTGCAGGGGCGTCGGCTCGGCGGCGCGGATGGCACGGCGAGCGGTGTAGGAGCGCGTGTAGTAGTCGGTCATGACGGGATCTCCACGAGTGCTGGTGCGAACGGATTGGCGGTGGCGCTGGGGTTTTCACGCAGTCCTGGTTGACAGGGGTCGCGCCAGGACACCTCGCAGTCGGGGCAGAACCACCGCAGCAACGGGCGCGGCAGCCAGCGGGTGGGTACCTGGCATTCCGGGCAGCGCGGCCCTGGTGCTGGACGAGGACTGGATGGGCGTGGAGCGGTGGCGGTCATGACGCGACTTCCTTTCTGACGTGCACTTCCTCGGATGTGGCTTGGGTGAAGCGGTCAGGGCGGGCGCTGGCCCCGGCGGGGCGGTGTCGTCCGTCGATGCAGTGCGCGTGGATCCACTCGGTGAGCCGGGCGGCGAAACCGGGCCGCCAGGTGTGATGCCAGTACTGGGCGTCGCGCACGTTGGCGGTGGCGCCGACGTTGGCCCGCCGCCAGCTGTAGGCGAGCGTGGCGACCTCCATCGCCAGGCCGGGATGCTGGCGCCAGCACTCGGGAATCGGCGTGTCGGGACCACCGGCCAGTCCTACGTAGGTGGCGTTGTACCAGGCCACGAAGTTATCCAGTGTCCAGTTCGGACTGTGTCCGTCCTTGCGGTGCTGGCGGTCCTCGGCCGCGGCCGGCGGGGTGAACACCACCCACGCGGCGGGCCGGTCGTGCTTGTCGTCCTGCTCGTCCTCGTCGCCGGTGTCGCCGTTTTCGAGGGCGTCGATGCGCTCGCGGAGCGAGTTGACCTTCTTGGCCAGCCCGCCGACGACCTCGGTGATCGCGCTGAGCTGCTTGTCCAGCTCCTCGGTGTTGGCCGGATCGTGCTCGCTGGGCTCGTCCGTTGCGGGTTCACGACGGCGGCGGTTCGGGGTGATGTCGTCCTCGCTCACAGCGGCTTCACCTCCTGGTAGGCGGGCGCTGCGGGCTGCGCGGAGCTGGTCAGGGCGTATCCATCCGGGGACACGGGGACCTCGCCGTTGCGCACCGCGTCAACGTCGGCCTTGAGCGACTTCCAGTCGCTGCGGCGCTTGACATCGACCGTGCGGGCCAGGATCGGGCGGAGGTGGCGGTGGAAGACCAGGACGCGGCCGCGGTCGACCGTGCGCACCGCGCCGGGCCGGTAGGTCGGCACGGACTCGGTGCCGACCGAGGTGCGGCCGATGCCGAACAGGCCGTCGGATTGCTGCTGGTAGCGCCGGCGCTCGTGGTGGTCGGCGATCGTGGAGATCCACTCCAAGGTCTTGGGGTCCTTGATGCCGCCCCAGAGTGTCAGGGTCGTGGTGTTGTCCAGCAGCTGGCGGCGCCCGTTCTCGCCGTAGAGGGTGTCCAGGTGCGCCAGCGACTGCGCGGCCCAGTGGATGATCACGCCCCGCCCGGCCGAATCGGCCAGGATCTCCGGCAATCTCGGGACCGGGGTGGCGTCGAAGAGCTCGTCGAGGTCGTTGGTGGCCGGCGGGTCAAGCCGCCGGGACGGGTACGACAGCGCCATTTCCTGCTCGTTGGTCAGGATGTCCTCGACCAGCGCGGTCAGTACCGGCCGGACCTGGGCGGCCTGGTGCTCCCCGGCGACCAGGAACAGGCTGCTCTGCTGACCGATGAAGCTGCGGGGATCGAACTCCTCCCCCGGCTTCGGGGAGCACAGCTCGCGCAGGTGCGGGTCCAGCCAGGGTTCGATGACCCGGCGGACGCTCAGCCACACCGCATCGGAGGTCTCGGCGACCATGCCGATCTCGGAGCGCAGGTTGTCGGCCAGCTCCGGAAAGCCGTGCTCGCGCAGAAGCTCGACCGGCTCCTGGTCCGGCGGTTTGGTGATCGCCCACCGGACGAGGTCGGCGACCCCGCGCCCGGCGTGGGCGGCGGCGAGCAGGTAGGACTGCACGACCATCTTCGCGCGCTCGCGGAACACCTTGTCGTTGCCGCCCACGTTCTCCAATCCCACGGCCGCGGCGTCGACAAGCGTCTCGGCGCGGCGGCGCGCGGTGGTGAACGATTGGCACCCGGCCACCGGCGAGTAGCGGACCTTGGCGGGCCAGTGCACCTCGCCGGTGGTGTCGAAGACCAGCACGGGACCGGCTTCGGGGCGGCGAGTGCGGGCCATCGCGGCGAACTCGACCAAGTCGGGTTTCGTGGTGCTGCACAGCAGCGCGCCCGGCGCGGCGAGCGCCTTGTGCACCAGATCCGTGCGGGACTTGCCCGATTGGGTGGGCGCGAAGGCACCGGTGGGGTTTTCCAGCGGTGTGCACATGACCTCGTGGTTCGGGCCGCGGTGCAGTGGTGCGGCGACCTGCTCCAGGGGTGCACGGCGCCGCTCGCGCGGGCTCAAGCTCGGCCGGGTCCACTCGGCGGTGCGCCGCGCCGCCTCCAGGGAGAGCTCGCAGCGGATGTCCTCCCGGCTGGCGTGACCGGGCTGCGACGGGCCGAACCGCCGCCAGGCCAGCCCGGCCACCGTGGACAGGACAGCCACCGCGGTCACGATGATCGCCAGCGTGGCCGTCCAGTACAGGCCCGGCCGCCCGGCCAGCGCCGTTGCCCACGGTGCTCCGAGGCCCGCGGCCGGCTCGGAGGGGTTGCCGAGCACGGCGAACACCCCGGACACCCAGGTGTCGAAGCCGGGCATCTGCCAGGGGCCACCGGCGAAAACGGTGGCGGCCGCGGCGCCGGCCATGAGACCGGCGGCCAGGGCCAGCAGAGCGCCGAGTACGGAAACCAGCACGCCCATCAGAGCGAGGTCGCGATCGGCGGTGGGTGCAATGCGGTGGTTGCTGCTCATGCCTGCGGACTCCCTTGCGGCGGTGGTGGTGTGGTGGGTTCGGCGACTCGCCGGATGGACACGACCTGGGGCGCCCACGCATCGAGGCGTTCGAGGATCACGCCGGTGGAGGAGTCGTAGGCGTTGACGATCACGCCGTGGCCGGCGTACATCCCCACGTGCCGCGGATCGGACGGGGAGCCGAGCGAGCCGGGGATGAACACCAGGTCACCGGGCTGAATATCGGCGGGTGAGACGGCGCGGCCGTCGTCCTTCTGGCCGTAGGTGCCCGCCGAGATCGGTACCCCGGCGCGAGCCCACGCGGCCTGCATCAGCCCGGAGCAGTCGAAGGCATCCGGGCCCTTCGCGCCCCACACGTACGGGGCGCCGAGCTTGCTCAGCGCGAACTCCACGGCCGCGCGCTGCTTCGGGTCACTCGGCAGCTGGAAGCCCGGCGGGAGCTTGGCCGGATCGAGCGGGATGTTCGATGCGCCCTGGTCCGGGCAGCCCAGCGCGGACTGGCTGGCCGAGGCCTGCTGAGCCGTATCCCCGCCGCTCGGCGGCGGGACCGGGTTGTCCGGGCCGGTCCAGAACTTGTCCATCAGCTGGCTGGCGGGCTGTTCCTGCGGGGCGTAGCGGTCGGGGAACGCCGATGCCTGCACCTTCTGCTGGGCCACGCCCGGCGGCATGGTGTGCCAGCCGTCGAGTTGCACCAGGTGGTCGAGGAACTTCCCGGTGGCGTAGGCGGGGTTGGTGACTTCCTCCGGCGAACCCCAGCCCATCGACGGGCGCTGCTGAAACAGCCCCAGCGAGTCGCGGTCTCCGTAGTGGACGTTGATCAGCCGGGACTCGACGATCGCGGTCGAAATCGCCAGGACCGCGGCCCGTTTGGGCAGATGGCGCTGCTGGACCACCGAGGTGATGGTCTGGGCATTGGTCATCTGCTCGCCGGACCACTGCTGGTCGCCGACCTGCTGCCCGCCCCCGCCCGGGCCGCCGTCGCCGTGGCAGCCGCCGAAAGCAGTGCCGAGGCTGCCGGAGACCGCCAGGACCGCAGCCCCGACCATCGCCGCAGGCATGATCACGAACGCCGTCAGCGCGACGGCGACCATCGACCACACGGTGCCCTTGCTCGACCCCGACATGG
>NZ_BAAGZP010000025.1:0-44178 GCF_054778355.1 Saccharopolyspora tripterygii
GCTACAGCGGCCTGACACCACTCAACCCCGCGTGTCAACCAAAGCCTGGGCAGTCCCGCACGACTTGATCGCGCCCGATCGCTTCGATGACGCTCACGTCGAACAACCCCTCTTCGAGCCCGCCCGGTGTCCGGGCAGATGCGCATGCCCGCCGCTGTAGTTCTGGCCGTGGCCGACGGCCACCAGGAAGCCTCGGTAGAGACCTGTTCGCCGAGGCCCAGGACGTAGTCCAGCGGGCAGCGCGGCCGGGTCGACGAGCGTCGCGAGGTGCAGCCCCGCTTGGTACGCTCCCTCAGCCTGGCTCGCCGCGGCGTTTACGGTGGGCGACCCAAGCGAAGTCGACCGCCGCGATCACCGCGAGCGCCACGAGGACCCACGCCAGCCACGCCAGCTCGGCGAGCCATAGCAACAGCAGCACCGCGGCAACGGTGCAGAACGCCAATCCGAACCCGGCCAGCCACAGTCGCAGGGTCAGTGCGCTCCGGGCGTGCGGTGCTCCGCCGAACCCGGCCATCGGATCGTGGTAGCCGGGCAGGCCCCGTTCGTAATCGGCACGTTCGCGCTTTCCCATGGCCCTCGGTTACCCGTGCGCCACTCCGTCACGCCCGACCAGCCCGGTGACTTGCAACAGGCACAGCGCGGCGCCGCGATCACCCGAGTGACCGTCGCGGTTCGCAACTCGTCTCGGAATCCCAGGTACGCCGTCCCGCGGTCATCGGACGAGGCCGGACGAGGGGTGGACCGTCGCGAGCACGGCTCGGACGCGGACTTTCCGATATCGACGGTGTCGGGAGGAGGGGCGAGCAGGCTAGTCCTGCCAACCGCGATCAAGTTCTACGCATCGCGGAGCGCTGACCGCACCGCAGCGTCCCCAGGTGTTCGCCGCGGACATCGTCGGGTCAGGCTGGCGCGGTCAGGTCGCGCACGAACAGGCCGGGGATGGGTTTCGGAGCGAACCACGTCGATTTCGGTGGCATCACCAGGCCGGCGTCGGTCACCGCCATGATCTGCTCGACGCTGGGCGGGTGGACCTCGAACAGCACCGCCCGGTCGGCGGAGATCCGGCATCTCTCAGGCGGGCCGTTGCCGCAGGAGGTCGGGGTGATCCCGAGCTCGGGCAACACCTCTTCGTCGAGAGCGACGATGTCCAACGAGGCGCGCGCGTGTCCGTCCGGCCCGCGCGGTCGCAGCTTCAGCCGGTGGTGCTCGCCGGCGAAGCGCACCACCACGACCCCTGGCTCCGGCGTCGGCGTCGGCGTCGAGCGCTCCTCCCATCTTTCCATCACCGCAAGAGACCCCAGCTTCTCGAGCACATCCGCCGGGGATTCGCCCTGCATGGGCAGGCAGCGGTGGTAGCCGAAGACCCGCATCTCGTCGGCGGGGAACAGCGAGGCGAGAGTGAACGCGGACGGGTGTTCCGGGCCGAGGTCGTGGCGTTCGGCGAAGCGCCCGGCCGCGGCGAGCCTGTGGTGTCCGTCGGCGATGTAGAGAGCCTCGAGTGCGCCCAATCCCAGTTCGGCGGCCCGCGCGAGACCGGGGTCCTGCGGGAACCACGCGGTGTGCCGTGTGCCGTCTTCGGTGGTGAGGTCCACGTCGGGCTCGGTCGCCGTGACCTTCTCGGTCACCGATCGCAGGGCTCGATCGGGGGAGTGGGTGAGGGTCACCGGCGTCCGCTCGATCCGGGACTCCTCGATGTGCTCATCCATCAGCCGGTCGCGGTCGGGCCGCGTGGCTTCGTGCGGCCGGATGCGGCCGACCCGGTAGCAATCGACCGAGACCTCCGCGACGACACCGGTTTGGTGGTGGTTCCCGTTGGCGATGCGGTACACGACCAGGGCCGGACCGGACAAGCGCTGGTACCGACCGGAGACCGGGGCTTCGCGGTTCCGACTGGCACCGGGCGTGTCCTCGTCGCAGCGGCGGCCCACGCGCAGGCCGCGCGGCAGCCGCGCGATGACTCCTGCGCCGGTCGCCTCGGCGCGCGGGGTGCTCATGACCGCTCGTTCGCGGGCAGGGACGGGGCGCCCTTCCGGGGCGGTTGCGGGTTCACGCAGTGCAACGCGATGCCCGCTCTCACGTACTCCTCGATCACGTGCACGGCCTCGGCGGCCACCGCCTGCTGGGCTTGTTCGGTCGACGCTCCGATGTGGTGGGTGCCGCAGACGTTGGGGTGCGCGGCGAGCCGGGATGTGAAGGTGCCCGTTCCGGTGGTGGGTTCGTCGGCGAAGACGTCGATGCCCGCGCGCACTCCCTTGGCCTCCATCGCCTCGATCAGCGCGTCCTCGTCGATCAGGTCGCCGCGTGCGGTGTTGAGGATGATCGTCCCGGGCTGCACCTGCGCCAGCAGATCGCGGTCGACGAGGCTCCTGGTGGTGTCGGTGGCGGGCACGTGCAGCGACAGCACGTCGCAGGTGCGCGCGAGTGCGGGCAGGTCGTCGACGAGGGTGACTCCGATCTCCCGGGCGCGCTCCAGAGTCCGCCGGTCGCGACCGGGTTTGCCCACGGCGTGCACGTGCGTGCCGAACGCGGCGGCTCGTTCGGCGAACGCGAGGCCGACCCGACCGAGCCCGACGACGCCTACGTCGCGACCGAAGATCCCGCGCGCCTGCGAGTGGCGCTTCTTGTCCCACCTGCCCGCGCGCAGATCGGCCACGTTGTCGGCGATGTCGCGGTCGATCGCCAGCAGCAGCGCGCAGGCCAGCTCTGCGACCGCGATCGCGTTGCGCCCGGGCACGTTGCACACGCGGATCCCCAGGCGGGAGGCCGCGTCGGTGTCGATCGTGTTGGTGCCCGAGCCGGCCCGGATCACCAGCCGCAGCGCGTCGGCGGATTCCAGCGCCTGAGCCGTGACGCGGGTGCTGCGCACGACCAGCGACTCGTACCCGGCGAGCTCCGCGGGCAGTTGGTCCGCCGTCGTGTCCGGCTCGTAGTCGCAGTCGTGCGCTGCGGCTAGCCGGTTCCGGTGTTCCTCGGGGAAGACGTCGGCGACCAGGATCCTCATCGGGCCCTCCAGACGATCAGCGCACCGCGGGGCGGTGGGATGCAGACCTCCGTGTTGCTCATAGCGCACCACAGTGCTGATGACGCAATGCTGCGGCTGGTCTTCCGAACGCGTCAACACCTCGTTCGGGGCAGCCGACCGCCCGATCGATTAGGGCCGTCACATCAGTGATGATTGAAATTAACTCGTCTATGATTGGCGCACAGAATTCTACGATCGGCAACGCGACGAAGTTGCGAATTCGGTGCGTGCTCTGAATCTTCACGCGCTGGCCGGTGCGGTTGTCGGTCTAGTACTTGGGCATGGGTGGACCTTTCAGAGAAAGGCCCCGCGCCGCGCCTTACGAGTGGTTGGTCTGGGCTGGGCTCTCTCAAGATGGCTGCCGGTGGGGGTGTCCTGGAGTACGCGCGCTTCTGTTCGTCGCAAGCGACTGATGGTGGTCAAGCGCCGATCGGCTAATGCTTCCGAAATGAGAACGGCGGCCGAGCCAGCCAAGAGTGCGACTCGGCCCGCGAGCGGTGTGGTCATTGTTTGCGCGCGTAGGCCACCCCGCCGCCGACGGCACCGAGCGTTACCAGCGCGCCCACCGCGACGCCCGCCCACAGCAGAGTCGAGCTCGCGCCGGTCGGAGCGGAGGCGAGTTGGATCGTCACCTCGGGCGTGCCGACTGGATTCGGCACGGTCATCGGAGACCCAAGGACCGGCCTGGCTGCTCTGGTCAACGACGCTGGAGACGCAAGCGGCTTGGGGGTGAACCCTGCGGCCGTCGCGGTCGCCGGCTTGTGCTCGTCGGCTGTCACGCACTCGTCGGTCGCGTACGCGACCGGGGCTGACAGCGCGAGCGGCGCGGCAGCCACCGCGATGATTCCCGCCTTGGAAACGATCTTCAGTTTACCCATGGGGCGTTCCTCTCACCCGCTAAGCCGCACACCCATCGGTGCGGACCCTGCCGCCGTGATCTCGCACGTCGACAACTGGATAGCGCCGGACGGCAGGTCGTCGTTACCAGTCGGACGCTGTGGTCTAGGGCACGTCATGCGGGACCCGTCTTCCACTACCTAGAGCACTCACTGCGACGGGAATGGAGACATGATCGACGCTCAATGTCCGGACTCACCCGGTTGGTTGCGAAGCCGCTGCCGATCGCGTTCAGCGGACCGAGCAGCGGGACCAAGAGCACCGGCGTGTCGGCGTTCGGAGTCGAGCCCGGCTCCGCGCTCGCTCCCGAGAGCAGCAAGATCGGCGGCAACGCAGCGGTCCTGTCCGCGACCGCCGCTGAAGAGCTCGGGGTCGCGCCCGGCGTGCAGTTCACCCTCGCGGGGCAGGACCTGGTGGTCGCCGGCGTGGGCGGCGACGCGTCGTTCAGCCACACCCCGGTCATCTGGACGAGCCTCGACACCTGGCAGAAGACCGCACCGCCGACCAGCCGGGGCGACGGCCCGACCGCCAGCGTCGCTGGTGAAGAACTCCATCATCGTCCGCATGCGCTCGGGGGTGAAGACGTTCCCCTGCCCGGCGATCATCGCGCTGAACACGGCGCCGGGGGCCGACGTGGCGCCTGGTGACCAGGAAGCGGGCACCGCGACGGTGTCCAAGGCGGACTCGCTGAACGCGATCGGCTCGTACTCCTCCGAGAACGGTTCGCTGCAGCCGATGTGCGGCCTCCTGGCGGGGGCCAGCCCGCAGCTCGCTCACAGCTGATGTGTGTGCAGGACGGGTTCTGGGTACGACGTCGGGCAGCCGGGAATCCGGTCGATGACGTAGTTTGTGGAGGGTCCTATGACTACCGCACGTGAGATCATGAACCCGAGTGCGGAGTGCGTCCGCACCGACCAAACAGCTGCTGATGCTGCCAGGATCATGGGCGAGCACAAGGTCGGAGCCTTGCCCCTGTGCGGTCCCGACAACAAGATCAAGGGCGTTGTCACCGATCGCGACCTCGTGGTGAAGGTTCTCTCGAAGGGCCGTAATCCGGGTTCGTTTCCGGCGGGGGATCTCAACCAGGTCGAAGCGGTCACGATCGGCGCGGACGACGATGTCGAGGAGCTCTTGGCGACGATGACCCGGCACAAGGTTCGTCGCACTCCTGTGATCGACCACGGGTCGCTGGTCGGGATGGTCTCGCTGGCTGACGTGGCGAGAGCGCTACCGCACCCGGAAACCGGGGAGCTGGTGGAGGCCCTTTCCGTCGACTGAGCGATCTCGTCCTGGGGATGCGGGCAAGGGCAGGGGTCTCCTCGAGACTCCGCGCCGGTCGCGATTCGCCAGCGTTTCCACCGCGGTGAGAGGAGCGCAGATGAACCGAGCGCAGGCTCCGGAGCGCTGTCCGAGCTTCGACACCATGCCCATCGCGGGGGAATGGCGTGCTGGTGCTAGCGGCCGCAGTCGTGCCGACCATGACCCGTGGAGCGGTGAAACCCTGGCCGAGATCCCCTTGGCGAGCGCCGATGATGTCGAGGAGGCGTTCGGCGCAGCCCTCAGCGCCCAGCGCGAATGGGCCGAGACCGCCCCGGCTGAGCGCGCTGCGGTGCTGCGCCGGGCCGCCGCCATCCTGGAGGACCGCAAGGCCGAGCTTCTGGACTGGCTCGTCCGCGAGTCCGGCGGCACCCTCGCCAAAGCGGAGTTGGAGTGGAGCCTGGTCCGCGCGGGGTTGCACGAAGCGGCCACGATGCCGCACCACGTTGAGGGGAGGATCATGCCCTCCGACGTGCCGGCAAGGAGAGCCGCGTCTACCACCGACCGGTCGGCGTGGTGGCCGTGATCAGCCCGTGGAATTTCCCGTTCCAGCTCACGAACCGATCGGTCGCCCCGGCTCTGGCCGTGGGCAACGCCGGCGTGCTCAAACCCGCGAGCGACACGCCGGTGTCGGGCGGTCTGCTGCTGTCCAGCTCGGTGTTCACCCGCGATGCCGAGCGAGGTGCGGATTTCGCGCTCCGCGTCGAGACGGGCATGACGACCCACGTCAACGACGCGCCCGTCAACGACGACCCGAACACGGCGTTCGGCGGGGAGAAGGCTTCGGGCATCGGTCGCTTCGGCGGCCAGTGGGCCATCGAGGAGTTCACCACCGACCACTGGGTGAGCGTCCAGCACCAGCGGCGTACCTACCCGATCTGAGGCTGGGCTCCCTGGCAGTTTGAGCGCCACGGCTGTGGTTCGTCAGGCGACCTAGGTGAAACGGGCGCTGCCCAGTGGGCCCCGCGACTTTCGCGTCCGGCACTTGCCGACCGCAGAGCGCTTCATCGCCGTGTAGTGGTTGCCCGGGCCGCTGCCGTGCGACGGTTCGGCATGGAACGGCTCGTGTTCGCAGGTTCCTTCAACGCGTTCCGCGCAGCGCCCTCTCCAGCTCGCTCTTGGACATCTTGGACCGCCCTGGAACGTGCTGCCGACGAGCATCATCGTAGAGCTGCTTCCTGGTCCGTCCACCGGGACCGCTGCGCTTACCGGACCGAAGGCCACCACGGCGTTCGGGAGAGGTGTCCTGAGTGGAGGTCGTGCTCCGCTGACGGGCCTGGCCCTGTTGGGCCCGATCCTTGTTGACCGTGCGTGCTGCGATCTCCTTGGCGCGGCCTTCGCCAGATCCGCGCTCGCGGGTCTCTTCCTTGATGTGCTCGTACTGTCGTTCTTGCTTTCTGTTCCACGTCTGCTGCGGCACTGATCTTCACTCCTCGGCCACCTCGTGACGGAAGATTCACTCCTCGCGGTCTAAGGAATACCCGCTTCGTGGTCGAGAAAACCTCGACGTAGGTGCGCCCTGCCGAGAACCTCGTTTTGTCGCAACCCGGTAGGGGTACAACACTGCTGATATGCGCCCAGTTCGTCGCTGGTTGAGTGGGCGACGGTCGGCTCGGCTCGGCTCCGCACGGCTTGCCAACTCAACGTGGTGTGACGTCGAAGGCAGATGACGGACGGGAACGTGCTGTGAGCACTAGAGCGACGGAAGCGCCGTGAGGGAGCCGCAAGCTGCATCACCCGCTGGTGGTGACACGGAGGGCTCGGTCGGGTTTGTCGTCGAGCGTTCCCCGGGCAGACTTGCAGTGCGGTCATCGAGCGGATTTCTCGGACGTGGACTGCTAACCGGATGTCCGCGAACTCATGTCGCAGTCGCCGATGGCGGCGGTGGGCCGGAGATGCGATCACGTGAGGAGACGCTGATGCCGGAGCGGGAGATGTTCGGACGACGGTTGGCGCGACGTGTCAAGTGGCTGGACCCGCTCGAGGACCGGCTCCTGCCTTTGGTGCGAGGTGCGTTGCGAAAGGCCATGCCGGTGCGGAACTTCCTGGACGGGACGTGGCTGGGCGTTCCGTTGCACCCGGCGCTGACCGACGTGCCGGTGGGAGCGATGACGACGGCGCTGGTCCTCGACGTCGCGGAATCGGTCTCGGGAGACCGGCGGTGCGGCGCGGCGGCGGACCGCGCCTTGACCGTGGGCGTCCTCTCGACCGTTCCCGCGGCGATGACCGGTACCTCCGACTGGCGAGACCTGAAGGGCGAATCGAGGCGAGTGGCCGGCGCGCACGCCCTGCTCAACGTGGCGGGCTTGGTGCTGAACCTGGCATCCCTGGCAGGACGGGCGAAGGGCCACCGGCGGTTGGCCAAGACGAGTTCTGGGGCGGCTTACGCGCTGTCGTCGATCGCGGCCCACATCGGAGGTGAGCTGAGCTACGGAATGGGCCTTCGCGTCAACCAGGAGCCGACGCACGGAGGCCCGGCCGAGTTCACCGACGTGCTCGCGGAGGAGGACTTGCGCCCCGGCGAGCTGACACGAGTGGACGTCGCCGGTGAAGCGGTGCTGCTGGCGCGTTCGCGCGCGGGAGTTCCGATGGCGATCGGGGCGGTGTGCAGCCATGCCGGGGGACGGTTGGAGGAGGGGGAGCGGGACGGAGACCGGGTGATCTGCCCCTTGCACGGGTCCTGCTTCGAGATGGCGACCGGCGAGGTGGTCGACGGGCCTGCGGTTTTCGGCCAGCCGAGGTACGAGGCCCTGGCGCAGGACGGCCGGATCGCGATCCGGCGCGCCGGATCCGAGATCTGAACGCGGACGTGGCGGTCGCCCGGGTGCGGAACGCGGGCGACCGCGCTGAGTCGTGCGAGTGCGACCTGTGACAGGCGCTCCCGTCCGAGCGGAGTCGTTGCGACAGGTGCTTTCCCACGAGCTGACGCTCTTTCGCGCGGCGATTGTCGCTTCCACAATGGACGCTAACGGTCCGGGTCGCGCTACCTCTCGGTGATCCGCGGGGGCCGCGGCCACCGTCGATACCGTTCGACACGACCTCTCCGAAGACGGCTACGTGTACCGGTTCCGGAGGTCAGGTCGGCCCCTCGCCGATGACGAGGGCGCGTTCCTGATGTGCGGCTTGTTCATGGCCCTCGCCGAACACGATCGAGGGAACTAGATCGCTGCCATGCGCTGGTTCGAGCGGAACCGAGCCGCCTGCGGCCCGCCGGGCCTGTTCTCGGAGGAGTTCGACGTGGGGCAACGTCAACTCCGGGGCAACTTTCCGCAGGCGTTCGTGCACGCCCTCCTGCTCGAATCGAGTGTGCGGCTGGGGCCGGAAGGTGAGCGCTCCTGCGGGATGTGACGTACGCGTCGGCTGGGCCCGCGGTTGCCCGGGGCCCCTCGGTCATCCCGGCGCTGACTCGAGCGCAGAACGGGAGGACCTGGGCTGGGCGTCGGTTCTCCTGCTCGGAGGCGAGTCCGGGAGCGCGAGGACGAATCCGCTGCGCGGACGCGCGGGGATGCGCCGCAGCGAGATCGTCAGGTCTTGTACGGGAACGTGGAAGTCCTTGCGGGCCAACCGCGCTGACAGGGTTGACAAGATCGCGACCGCGGTGGGTTCGCCCGGGCAGCGGTGGTGGGCCACCGGGTCGCCGGCTCCCTGGGGCACGAGCTCGAACGGTCCGATCTGGCGGCCGAGGAACCGCTCGGGCCGGAACGCGAACGGCTCGTCCCACAGCTCCCGGTCGTGGTTGTGCCCCCACAGGTCGAGCAGGACCATCGTGCCTCGCGGAATCGGTTCGCCGCGCCAGGTCAGGTCTCGGACCGCGAGACCTCCAATGAAGGGCGCGAAGGGGTAGAAACGGCGCACCTCGTGCGCGAAGGCCTCGGTGAACTCCTCGTCGCCCGCGGCGAGGCGTTCGCGGTGCTGGGGCCAGCGGTGCATCGCGTGTGCGGCGTGGGTGACGAACCAGCTCACCGCGGCGGCCGGACGGATGATGTTGAGCAGTTCGACGGCGGCGAGCCGGGGCGTGAGTTCCTGTCCGTCGGCGTCGCGATGGTGCGCTGCCGCAGCGAGGGCGGAGTCCGGCGAGGGGGCCGCCCGACCGGCCCGGACTGCGTTGACCAGCTCCGCCAGCCAGGCTTCGCGGCGGCGGCGCGCCCGGCGGGCGCGCCAATGGCGGGGCCCGGGCGTGGCGAAGCCGTCCACCATCGCGATCAGGTCTTGCGCCACCCCGTCCGCCTCGGATTCCGCTAGCGGAACCCCGATCGCGCGGCACACACCTCGAGTGATGGCTCGTGCCGCTTCGTCGAACAGCACGACTTGCTGCCCGGCTCGCCACCCGGCGACGGTGTCGTCCCAGGCCGCACCGACAGCGTCAGCGATGCCCTCGGCCGCTTCGGGGGTGAGCAGTGAGAGGAAGAACGCCTTGCGGTGGCGATGTTGTCCGTCGTCGAGCGTGTGCACGGCGTCTTCGCCGAAGAGCGTCTTCTGCACCGGCATCGGGATCGCTGAACGTCGTTGCACGTGGTCCTCGTCGTAGAAGAACCGCGCGGCGTCCGGCCCGCACAGCCCGACCGCGCGCTGACCGAGCAGGCGGGTGTGCGCCACACCGGCTTCCGAGCGGGCGCGCAGGCCGGGCAACCACGCGTACCCCACCAACAGTGCCGGTATTGACTCGTCGACCAAGCCCCGTGCCAATCGCATGCCCACCGGACTACCCCGGACGCGCTTGGTCAAACAGCACGAGGTGGGACCGGACGGGTTGGCGCGTGGCGTGGTCCGCTGGTCGCGCACCCGAAAGACGTAGTGCGGTCGTGCCTCAGTTCGTGGTGAGTTCCGGGACGTCTAGTGGGCGCAGCAGCGAGGTCTCGCCTCGGGCCCAGGCGCTGAGCAGGTGGTCGGCGAGCCTGCCCTCCAGCAGCTCGGTGGCCTGGACGCCGAAGACGACGTCCTCGGCCAGCTGCGGTTCCCGGCTCAGCAGGTCACCGATCACGTCACGCCGCATGACCTGTTCGTGCACCGCGTCCGCCTCGACGTGCTCGGTGAAGAAGTCGACGCACGCCTGCCCGGCTCCGAGCGTCTCGAGGGCTGCGGCCAGGCGTTGCGCGCTGGGAGCGGTGGTGATCTCGGCCGCCGCGAAGTGACCGACCAGCGCACCGCGCAGGCCCTGGTGCAGGCCCAGCAGCGACATGAGGTTCACGATGGCGATCTGCGGCGCGGGCACCACGTCCAGGTAGTGCAGGTACTCGGCTGACATCTCAGCGCCCGCCAGAAGATCGGCGAACAAGCGCGAGTGAACGCGTTCGCCGCGCCCACCGCCGAACTCGTCGAACTCCACCGCCACCAGTGCCGCTTTCGCCTGTCCCTGCAGCCGCGGGATGACCCAGGCGTGCGGGTCGGCCTCCTTGAGGTGGTAGATCGAGCGGTGGGCGAAGTACTCCCGCATCTGCCACCACTCGCCGCGATCGCGCAGGTGGTGCGAGACGCCGTTGCCGGGCACGGGTTCGACGAGCAGGCCGTCGAGGATCCCGGCGACGTCGTCGGAGGCCTCGGTGGCGGTGCGCAGCGCCCTCAGGAAGACGTTCTCGAGCGCGCGGCGGAAGGCCAGCAGGTCCGGTGACCACTCCCATTCGGGGGAGACACCGGGGAAGCCGCGGTAGTGCAGCTCGTAGCAGGTGTGCAGAGCCACCGCGAGGTCGGCGCCGTAGGGGTCGCTCTCGCCGATCGATGGAGGAGGGGCTGGGATGGGGCGCTGCTGGCTGAGCGCGTCGGTCACGGCGGCCGACAGCGGGCCGCGCGGTTCCGGCAGAGCGGTCATCGGGTTTCCTCTCACATCACGGCCGGACTTGGAGCGCGGCGAGCAGCGCTCGGTCTCCTCGCGCCGCCGCCGCGCGTTGTCTCCGGGCGCCGGTGCCGCAGTGCAGCAGCCCGGCGACGAGCTTGCGGACCGCCGCCAGGTCGCGGTCCTCCTCCAGCGCGTTGGCGGCCCACCGGACCATGCCGTGCACGAGTTCGGCCGCCGGCGCCCGGCACTGCCCCAGCAGGTCGATCCCGGGTCCGTCGAGCCCGTGGCGCGCCGCGGCCCAGACGGCAGCTTGCTCGATCCGTTCGTCGAACTGCTGCGCCTCGCGACCTAGCTCCAGCTCGCGCAGGGCGGTGGCCACCAGCGCCCTGGACAGCACGGCCTGCAGCAGCGACTCACCGACGGTCGTGCCCGCATCCGCGACCCGCAGCTCGATCGTCGGCAAGTGCGGTGAGGGTCGTGCCAGCCAGAACGACATGGCGTCGTCGATGAGCACACCGCAGTCCACCAGCCGAGCGACCTGGGCGTCGTGGTCGGCCGCTGAGCGGAACCGGGGCGGGATGCCCGCACCGGGAAACCGCGATTGCTGCACCATGCGCCAGCTCGCGTAGCCCGAATCCGCACCGAGGTGGAACGGTGAGTTCGCCGACATCGCCAACAGCGAGGGCAACCACCTGTGCAGGTGGTTGATCACGGCCACCGCGGTGTCCCGGTCGGGCACGCCGACGTGCACGTGGCACCCGCAGGCCTGGTACTCGGCGACGATCGCGCGATAGGTCTCAGCGATCTGGCCGAAGCGCGACCCGTCGGAGACCGGACCCGGTGCGCCCGGCAGCGGCGGTGTGCCCGACGAGAGCAGGGTCAAGCCCTCGGCGTGGGCGGCTCTGCTCATCTGCCCCCGCGCTCGCCGCAACTGCGCGTGCAGCTGGAGCGAGGAGGTGCACACGTCAGTGGTGGCCTCGGCCTGGCTGGTCAGGAGCTCGGGCTGGACTCTGAGCGGCGGGAGGATGTCCGCCGCAGCGGCCAGCACGGCGGGACCTCGCGCCGAGGGCGCGCCGGTGACGGGGTCGACGACGAGGAACTCCTCTTCGACCCCGAAGGTCAGGTCTGACCCCGGAGCAGGCTCGGCGGCCGGTTCGACGTCCTCGATCGCCGGAGTGTTCACCGTGCGCTCCTCCCGGTCGGTGCGCTCTGGCTGCACGTGCTTTCCCCGGTGCGAGCGGTGGCAAACCTCTGTGCACCCGGTTTGTTCCCCGCTGGTCCCGGAAACCTCATGGGTGTGAGATTGCTGCGAACCTCGGCCGTCTACCGACCGCAGGGCGACACCTGGTTGCTGGAAAGGGCTTTGGGTGAATCCGGGATTCAGCCTGGGAGCCGGGTGCTGGACGTGGGTACCGGAACCGGTGCCCTCGCGCTCGCGGCCGCGCGTGCCGGGGCCGGCGAGGTCACGGCCGTCGACGTGTCGATCCCCGCCGTGGTGGTGGCGAGGATCAACGCCTGGTTGCGCGGCCTGCCGGTGCGCGTGGAGCCGGGCGACGCACTGGATCACGACTACCGGTGGCCGTTCGACCTCGTGCTGGCCAACCCGCCGTACGTGCCTACAGGGCTGTCGGGACCGCCGCGCGGTGCCGCGCGCGCCTGGGATGCCGGCGCTGACGGCCGGGAGATCATCGACAGGCTGTGCGCTCGCACGACCGAGCTTCTCGCAGCCGGTGGGACGTTGCTGATGGTACAGTCCGATCTCGCTGACCCGGAGGCAACGCTCGCGCGACTGCGTGCCGCGGGCCTGAAAGCGACTGTGGTTGACCGGCGACGGCAGGAGTTCGGGCCGGTGCTCGACGGACGCGCCGACGCGCTCGAAGACCGCGGGCTGATCCGGCGAGGCCAGCGCCACGAGGAACTGGTGGTGATCCGTGCAGACCGTACCCGCTGATGCACGTGACCGGCGGCGCGTCACCGTCGTCCCAGGCGGTCCGCTGCTCGTGGAAGGACCGGTCCGCCTGGTGCTCGAAGACGGGACCACAGTGGACTCCGACCGGTTCGTGGTCGCCGTTTGCGCTTGCCGCCGCAGTAAGAACTACCCGTTCTGCGACACCAGCCACCGCCGCAAGGTTCGCGAGACCTGAGCCGCCGACGGCCGTTCACTCGCGGGAGTGGGGCGGTGGTTTGGCCGGGAGCGGGTCGACCGCGGGACCTTCCAGGACCGAGCCGTCCACCGCGAAGCGCGAGCCGTGGCAGGGGCAGTCCCAGGTGGTCTCCGCTTCGTTGAACCGCACCAGGCATCCCAGGTGCGTGCAACGCATCGAGACGCAGTGCAGGAGTCCGTCCTCGTCGCAGTAGACACCGGTGCGCTCCGAGCCGTCGCGGATGACAGCGGCGGTGCCGGCCGTCAGCTCCCGCACATCGGAAGCGGTCGCCGGCGAGACCCGGTCAGTGACGAAGTCCGCGCCGGCGCTGAGGTTGTGCTTGGCCATCCGCGGCCACGACCCCGGCGACGATCGCGACGGGGAGAGGGCTTCGGCCCACGGGTTCTCCTCCGCGTTCAGCAGGTCGGCGATGACCTTCCCGGCGAAGGTCCCGCCGGTGAGTCCCCACTTCATGAATCCCGTCGCCACGAAGAGCCGGGAGGAGCGCGGCCGGTAGCGGCCCACCATCGGGAACCTGTCAGTGGGAACCAGGTCCTGCGCCGACCACCGGTGCGTGATCTCGGCGACCGACCAGTGCTCGCGGGCGAAGTCCTCCAGGTGCGAGTAGGGCTCGTCGCCGCCGGCGGGCTTGCCGGCCTCGTGCCCAGCGCCGCACACCACGAGCTGGTCGCCGCGCGAGCGCAGGGAGCGGGTCGGTTCTCCGGCGGTGATCGACAACCCGCGCGGTGGTTCCTCGCCCAGCCGCGCTGCGACGCAGTACGACCGCTGGACCTCCAGCATCGCGAAGTACAACCCGCGGTCCCAGACCGGAGCGTGCGTGGTGACCACGACGCGGTCGGCCGTCAGCACGCCGCCGTCGGTGGCGATCTGGCACGGAGATCCTTCGGTCAGCCGAAGCGCTCGGGTGCCTTCGAAGACCGCGCAGCCGTCGCCGTCGACCTGCGTCGCCAGGTGGCGGGTGTGGCGCACGGGATCGAACTCGATCTGGCCGTCCAGCTTCGCGGCGGCGGTGACCGGGAAGGGGAGTTCGGACAGGTCGTCGGAGTCCACCGGAAGTCCTGCCTCGCGCGCCGCGTCGATCTCCTGCTCCACCGCTCGCGCACCGGCTTCATCCACCGCGAAGGTGTAGGCGGGCCTGCGGTGGATCTCGGACCCGGCGCTCAGTTCCGCGATCTCCTCGACCGCTGCGGTGCTCGCGGCCGCGTAGACCTGCGCGGCCTCGACGCCCCGGTGCCGGCGGATCGTGGAGTACATCGTCGACTGCAGCGCGGTCGCCTTGGCCGTGTTGTTGCCCGTCGCGCCGGAGGCCACCTGATCGGCTTCGAGCACGGCGACCGTGGCTCCGGTGCGCTTGAGCAGCAGAGCGGTGGTCAACCCGGCGATGCCGCCACCGATTACCGCGACGTCGAACGAGGACGCGTCGCGCAACGGCGCGAAACCGTCGTGCCGTGCCTGTAGCCATGGGGAACTCACGTGTCACAGCACCTTCCGTCCGGTACGGGCGTACAGGAGGCGATTTCCCGGCCGCGCCATCCGCGAAACCACCCTCGTCTTCGCCTCGGGTTCAGCGCACGTAGGTGAGAGGTGCACCTCACGAAAAGCCGAGCCAAGGCGTCATTCGTCGCCGGCGGTGTTCGGTGGTCCGCGCACAACGGCGCTGAGACGTCTTGGGCTCTCGTCCGAGCTACCGGCAGTCACGCCGTTCCGGGGGCACTCATCCGGCGGTGCGCTGCGGCGACCAGGCGTTCGGGCAGCACTCGCGAGATGGCCACCTGCACCCTGTTGCCGGCCGAACCGGCGACGACCGAGTCGCGGCCGCGGACCATAGCGGCATAGCCCTGACGCGCGACCGTCACAGCGCTGTCCTTGCGGCCTGCGCCCACCTTGGTGTCGCGCATCCGCGCCCGGTTGAAGAACTCGGTAGCGGTAGGACCAGGAAGCAACGCCGTCACGGTCACCCCGGTTCCTCGCAGCTCATCGCGCAACGCCTGGGAGAAGGACTGCACGAAGGCCTTCGACGCGTTGTAGACGGCCAAGAACGGCCCTGGCGAGGTTGCCGCGATCGACGAGGTGAACAGCACACGGCCGCTGCTGCGCTGAACCATCCCCGGTACGAGCAGCTTCGCGAGGTGCACGGTGGAGCGCACGTTGAGATCGACCACCCGCAGCTGGTCTACGAGCGTGGTGTGGTCGGCGGCGAACGGGCCGCCGACCCCGGCGCCGGCATTGAGCACCAGGACTTCGATCGGTCGGCCGGTCGCGGAGGCGCGTCCTGCGACTTCCTCGATGCTGCCCCGCTCGGCGAGGTCGACCAGCACCGTCTCCACGTGCGCGCCGATGAGCTCCATCTCGCGCGCAGCTTGGTGCAGTTCGGAGTTCTCGGCTGTCAGGAGCAGGTCGTAGCCGTCTTGGGCGAGGCATCGCGCCAGCTCCCGCCCGATGCCGGTTGATGCGCCGGTGACCAGAGCCAGCGGTTTGCGCGTGTCCACGACGTCGTCTCCCAGAATTGAACGGAGGTGGGCGCTACTCGGGTTGCCGTCACCGGAGCTGCTCAAACTCGATCTGCGCCGACTCCGCGAGAAACCCGACACCGGGACCAGCGAGGACGCCCTGCGGCGATCGACCGCAGTCCTGATCGACATCGCGATGCGATCAGGACGACGCAGCGTCCACGGTCTCGCGGCGGCGGGAAAGCGGGCCTGGTTGGTCGTGGCCGCGCCACCGCTCGCCCGCCGAACAAGGTTTCGGGCCGCGGAAGTTTGCGGTCTGGGTCGCGGTGACCATCCGATGGGTCGACGATCGTGGACGGCAACAGGAGATGTCATGCGGAGCAACCTGGAACGTCACGGCACCGGGGCGCGGCTGGGTGCCGCGGCGCGCCGGTTCGGAGGCGCCGATCGGTGGTTGCTGATCCTCAAGAGCACGGTGGCGGCGACCTTGGCGTGGGTGTTGGCTGCGGAGGTGCTCTCGGCGTCCTCGGCGACCTTCGCACCGTTCACCTCGCTGTTGATGATGCACGTGTCGGTGTCGCGCTCGATCGACCACGCATTGCGTTACGCGGCCGCGATGCTCGGAGGGATCGTCGTGGCGGGTGTGCTGAGCCCCTTTTTGGGGCCGGGTTGGTGGACGTTCGGTCTTCTGGTCGTGCTGTCGCTGATGCTGGGGTTGTGGCGGGGGTTGGGTTCGCACGGACCGCAGGTGGCGGTGGCGGCGATGTTCGCCTACGCCACGCTCGTGCAGCCGACCGACGGCGAATCCGGCTGGAGCGCGGTGGCAAGCATCGGAGCGATGGTGCTGCTGGGTTGCGGGCTCGCGGTGGTGGTGAACTTCGCGTTGGTGCCACCGCTGCGCTACCGGAGCGCTCAGCGCAAGGTCGGGGCCGTCTCCAGGGAGGCCGGCGATCTGCTGGACGACATCGCGAATCGCCTGCGCGAACACGGAACTCTCGGCGGGAAGTCGGATTCCTGGCTCGAATTGGCCGAGCGGGTGTCGTCGCGTGCCGGCGAGGCACGAGACGGGCTGGAGGACGCCGCTGAAACCGGCCGATGGAACCCCCGGAGGCTGCTGGTCGGTCGAAGTTCCTGGCTGCAGGGCTACAGCACGTCAGTCCGCGGGCTGCAGCGGATCACCGATCAATCGCGGCTCGTGGTGACGGACCTGTCGCACTTCGGAGATGAACCTCTCGGCGGACGGCTGGCCGAGGGGAGCGCAGCGGCTCTGGCCAACGCTGCCGTGGTCGCGAGGACGCTCGGTGATCTGCACTCGGGGGAAGACCTCGACATCATCGAAGACCTCGACGAACAGGTCCGAAACGCCGTCCGCCATTGCGAAGACGTCTCCGGGGAGATCAAGTCGTGGTTGAGCGAGAACCCCCGGGAGTGGCTCTCCTCGGAGGCTCTGCACACTGATCTGCGCCGACTGGTCGAGGAGTGCGGCCAAGTCCGCGACGAGCTCGACGTGCTCCGCCGATCAAGCGATGGTGCACCGCCGCAGGGGTGACGGGGCTCGCGCGACGACACATCGCGCGCAAAACCCGCCACCGACCGCCACGTCGAAGTCGCCCACCAGGACGTCGAGCCCCCTTCGAGGCGGTCGACCGCTCAACTGCTGCTCCGGTCTGGTGGCTCGAAGGTCGGTTCCGGTCCTGCCGGCGGATGCGCGGACGTGTCGGCTCGGCGCGACCCCAACCGGTCACGAATCCAGCCGGCGAGGCGGACTCCCAGTGGACGACCATCAGGGTCGATCACGAGGCGCCCCACTGGATCCGCCCACAGCCGTGTTGTAGCGGACGTTGTGGGCCGTGGGTGCCTGCGCAGTTGCCCTCCAGGCCTAGGGGTTCTCCGACCGGATTCGTGCCAGAGGTCGAGCGCTGCTGCCGCGTTCCGCAACACCTCAACCCCCTGCTGGGGGCAAGTCAGTCCCGAGTTGTCGTGGGCTTCCCTTCCCAGGTGCTCGCGCCACAGCCGGAGGCGCAGTTCGCGAGCGAACACGCTGGCCGTCTGCCATCCGTCGAGAACTGCTGCCGTCAGTTCGGAGTCGTAGGTCCAGGAACGGCGGTTGAGGTTCGCCGACCCCACGGTTGCCCATATGTAGTCCATCACGCACACCTTCGAGTGCAGGTAGGTCGGAAGCCCTCTGTCGTTCTCCAGCTCGAAGATGTCGACGCGGTCACCGCCTGCGTCGTAGAGCAGCTTGAGCGCGTTGTCCTGAGCGGCACTGCAGGTGGCGACCTCCACGGTGCCGCCCTTCTCGGGGTGGGCGGGCACGACCGCGACCAAGCGGAGCTCGGGTTCGCGGCGCAGTGCCGAGGCGAAGGCTTCAGCCACCATCGGTGACCAGAGGAATCGGTCCTCGACGTAGACGAGTCGCCGGGCGTGGCGGAGTGCTTTGGCATAGCCCGTGGCGACACTGCGTTCCCCGTCCTTGGCGAACAGGTAGGGAGGGCGTTTTTTCGGGTAGGTGCGCAACAACTGCACCAAGTGCGGTCCGGCGGGCGGTGGCGGCGGTAGCTGCCCGGGCAGTTCCCGGGCTGGTGGACCAACGGTGTTGAAGTGGCGCCGGAGTCGGGAGAACGGGCCTCGCGGGTGGGCCGAGACGTCCTGCCAGCGCTCGCGGAAGCAGTGTTCGATGTCGTCCACGGCGGGCCCGCGCACCTGAAGGTGCGCGTCGTGCCAGCCGGGCTGCCGGCCGTAGCGCTCGCTGTCGATGGAGGGTTGAACATCGCTGTCACCGCGATGTTCGTCATCGTCCATCCGGCTCGGGCACGGGTCGATCCCGCCCAGGAAGGCGATGTCGGTCTCGGGACGTCGCGGGCGTCTGATCACGAAGAACTTCTGGTGGTGACAGCCCGCTGGACGAACTCGCTGATCGAGCAGGACGTTCGCGCCCATCTCGCGCAACGGGGCGGCGAAATCCCGGTTCGCGGACACGAGATCGTGATCGAGGTCGAGGAATGGCCGCCACAGCAGGGCGTGGACCGAGGCGCCGTCGCGCAGGACGCGGGAGAGCTTCTCTCTCAACGAGGTTCCGTCGCCGTCGAGCTGCTTGTCCTGATCGACGACCCACGCCGAGAAGTAGACCTCGTCACCCGCGTGGACGTCGGACAGCTCAGTGACGAGCCGGGGAAAGTACTCCGCGCCGTCGATCAAGGGGTGTGCGAGGTTGCCCTCGGACCACGCGAGGGTCCCCTGGTCGGCGCCGTCGAGCCTCGACCAGGGGTTGCCGCGCTCGGCGTGTGTCAAGAACCACTCGGCCGGTTCGGTTCCGCTCGTCCCGGTCATGCCCGCCAGAGATGAATGGCGGGCAGCGCTGCCGCCGATGGCTTTCGATGATGTCGGAGATGGCTTGTGATGTGCCCGATCGTTCAGAACCAGTGGGGCCGCCCGCCAATGGCATGGCCGGCGCTACCGGCGATGGCGAGCACTGCGCCCAGTACGACGGCGACGATGCCGATGACCCAGATGATCTGGACACCGGTGAGGTAGCCGACGACGAGGAGCACGACTCCGAGCGTGATCAAGGTAGTCCGTCCTTTCCGGTGGATCGCCCGTCCGTCCAGACCTACCCATCACGATCATGTTCTACGCATCGGCGACCAAGCAAGAGGCTTTGGGAGTCTTCGAGCGACCGCGAACCCGGGCCCCGTCAGCGCAGTGTCGAGTGATCGCACACGGGTTACCGTGTGGGGGCAAACACCGCAGAGCCGAGAGGACGATCCCACGATGAGCGATGGTGCTGAGCAGGAGCTGGCCGTCGCGCTCGCGCACATGGCACGTGACCTGCTGGCCCAAGGCACCGTGCAGGACACCCTGGACCGCGTCTGCGGCCACGCGGTGGAGCTGGTTGACGGCTGCGAGCACGCTGGGATCCTCACCCTGCACGGCACGCCGGACCAGCCCGGCCGTCGGCGCGTGGAAACCTTGGCGGTGACCAGCGACCTGGTGCGCGCGTCGGACCGCATCCAGGCCGAGCTCGGTGAGGGGCCGTGCCTGGATGCCGCCGTGAACCGCGAGCCGGTTTACCGCATCGGCGATGTGACCAGCTTCGAGGGGCGGTGGCCGCGGTACGCCCCTCGGGCCCGGGAGCTCGGTGTGGGCAGCATGCTGGGGTTCCTCCTCTACACCGAGGACGACGAGTTCGGCGCCGTGGATCTCTATTCCAGCAGGCCGAGTGCGTTCACCGAGCGCTCCGAGCTGGTCGGGTGGATCTTGGCCTCGCACGCCGCGGTCGCGCTCTCCTCAGCCCGAACCGGTGCCCAGCTGCACTCGGCGATCGCGAGCCGCCAGCTCATCGGCGAAGCCCTCGGTATCGTCATGGAACGCCGCAAGATCACGGAAGACGAAGCTTTTGCCGTGCTCAGGACGATCTCGCAGCACCGCAACGTCAAACTTCGCGCTATCGCTGAACACATCAACACCACCGGCGAAATCCCCGAAGCACGCTGACCATCGCAGTTCAGGCGGGTTGGCCCCTTCGGCATGGGCGACCACTCTCCACCTCGACGAGAGGCAGCTGCCAGCTGAACCACCGTGCTGGGACATGGTTTCACCCTTCGGGCGTTTCCGGCTCAAGCGGTCGAGGTAACCGGCTGAAGTCCGTCGGCCTCCTGCACACGACTTCAGTTCGAAGCCGGGGCTCATGCTCGTGACGCGGTGTACGCGCACGAGCTCCAAGAGCGCTGCGTCACCTCCTGCGTGCAGGGCGCACGCGAGGCATGCTGCTATATGGAGCGCGACTGCTTGTCTGCGTTGGGCACCGCTCGCTCCGCTGTTCGAGCACGTGGCGCTGCGGGGGCAAAGCATTCGTCGTGTGTGGGGGGACTTGATGGATACGGCTAGCCCGGCGTTTGGCGGTTTGGTCAACTACGTGCACCTCGTCGCCGAAGGCATGGACGACGTCGACGAGGTGGACGTCGACGTCGATGGCGAACTGGCCACGGTGGTAGTCCTGGTGAGTTCACGCGTGCCAACGCTGGTGGATCGCCCTCTTCTGCTCACTTGGGACGAGGTGGCCGGGTGGGCGCTGCGAGTGGAGACGAGCGGGATGGGCGACACGACCTCGCTGGCCTACTTGGGTGGGGACATCCTGCCCGACCCGCAGACGGTGCAGGCGTTCCTACGCGACGCTCTCGCTGGCAGGAGCCCTGGCACGTTCAGCGCTCCTGCGTTCCGGCTGCCGAACGCCCATGACGACCTGGAGACGCGGCTCACTGGGTTCCTCGGCCGCGCACGGGATTAGGCACGTCCTCGGAGCAACCGCGAGGCACATCTGGCTCTGTCGCATAGGTTTCCACGGTGCGCTGCGCGCTCGCCGCCGCGTTCGGGAACTCTCGACATCGGCACCGCGGTCCCGTAGGGTCGTGTTCAGCTGGTTGAGCCGCAGCTGGCAGGCCCCTGGAGGGGTCAGCCAGGGCGTGCTTCCGCTCCTTCATCCGGTGATGAAGGTTGGCGATCCCCTCCCTTCGGGTCCGGTGCCACGGCTCGCCCTCGCGAGCGGCACCGTTTTTCGCGAACGGAGGCTCGTGTGCTGACACAAACCCTGGCGACCGAACACCCTGAGATCCCCTCGTCCCACCACCGGGCGGCAACGGGACGCGCCTCGGGGCATGCGCAGCTGCGGTTGCGCATGGATTTCACCGATCCGGACCTGGCGGTGCTCACCATCGCCGGAGACCTCGACGGGACCTCGACCTCGCGGCTGGCGGAACTGCTGTGGCCACGACTGCTGACCAAGCTGACCGCCCTCGTGCTCGACTTGCACGAGGTGAGCTTCCTCGGCGTCGACGCCTTGCGCTTGTTGGTCCATGCACACCGCTACGCCACCCACCGCGACATCAACCTCTGCCTGATCAACGGCACTCCCACCGTCGATCGGGCGCTGGCCGCCGCCGGCTTGGACACCGTGCTGCCTTGCTTCACCAGCGTGAACTCCGCACGCGCCTGCCTCGGTGCTCCTGTCGATGCCCCTGCGGCCATACCGTCGCCCAGAGGCCACGGTTCTCCTGCCCGGCGGGGCCCTCTCCCAGGAGAACAGCGCATGGCACACCACGGTCAGGCCGATCAGGGCGGTCGACTGCGCTTCCTGCGCTCCCTGCGCGCTGAACTGACCGTCATGGCCGCTGCCCGGGCCCGCGCCCTCCGGGTCCGACACCACGATCGATGAACCAGGCCGGTTCACGGCCGACCCACGGTTGAGCACCCAGCCCGTCCTCGTCGAGACAAGTCCAGGGGAGGCTTCCGTGCCCTCGATCACCTGCGCCAACCTGAGCCGTGGAGTGCGCATCAGTGCGGCGACGAGTCAGCGCGCTCACCGGCGGTGTCCCTCGCCCGAGCCTGTGAACCGGGGTGCGACGCCCGTCAACCGGCCGCAGCCGGCGCCGAGAACTGCCACTGGGGACAGCGCGCCGCGTCCACCTCGCGATTTATGAGCGGAGATGGCAGAACGCGCCGATCACGACGCGGAAACCCGGACAGGTCTCCTCGGCAGGACAAGCTTCCTGTGGCGTGGACGTCGATGCCTTCGCGCACTGGCGTTTTCAGATCGCCTACGATCAGTCCGCCGCGCTGAGAACGCTTCTCACGCTGCTCCGGTCGGGCAAAGGTGAGGTCGCTGAAGCCACGGGTGCTCGCTCCCTGGCTTATGTGGCGATCTGCGCGTCGCGGGGTGCGTTGCGGACGACTCAGGTGACGTCACTCGCCTCGCCGGGTGGCAGTGCCCCGAGCACGTGCCGCAGCGCGGATCGGAGTTCGGCGTGGCGGAACACGTGCTCCGCGTCGAGCAACCGCGCCGGCCGGACGTGCTGGTCGGTCAGGGCGAGTTCGTCTGCCGCTTCCCGGCCGAGCAGGAGCCGCGGTGCTGGTGCGCGGACGGGCACGACCGCCGGGCGGCGCAGGACAGCGGCGAGCACCCGGGTGTAGTCCTCGTTGCGCACCGGATGCGGTGCGACCGCGTTGACCGGGCCGGCTGCAGCCGGGCCGCTCACCGCTCGCAGGTAGATCTCCGCGAGATCGTCGACGCCGATCCACGACAGCCACTGGCTCCCGTCACCGAGCCGCCCGCCCAGACCTGCGGCGAACAGCGGGTACAGCAGCTGCAGCGTGCCGCCCCGCGGCGATTGAACGATTCCTGTCCGCACCTGCACGCACCGCAGGCCCGCTCGCTCGGCCGGTGCGGTCGCAGCCTCCCAATCGGCGACCACGTCGGCGAGGAAACCATCTCCGCGCTCGCTGGCTTCGGTCAGCGGCTCCTCGCCCCGGTCGGGGCCGTAGATCCCGATCGCTGAGGCGGACACGAAAGCCTCGGGGCCGTCAGGAGTGGTTGCCGCACGCAGCGCCAGAAGCCGGGTGGGTTCGACGCGACTGTCGCGGACAGCGGCTTTGTGGGCCTGGGTGAAGCGGCCGAAGAGCGGTTCACCGGCGAGGTGGATCACGGCGTCAACATCGCGGAGAAGGTCCACCGCCGGGTCGAGTGGGTCCCACCGGCGCTCGTCCCGATCGCGGGCGGCACGGCGCACGAGCCGGATCACCCGATGGCCCCCGGTGCTCAACAAGGCGGTGACCGCGTTGCCGACCAGACCGCTCGATCCGGTGACCGCGACGGTCAGCGCCCGATCGGTCCACGACCGCGATCGGGCATGCGCAGCGAGGTCATCGGCGAGCTGAGCGTGGCGGTATCGAAGCATGGCCCGCAGCGCGCAGCCGGGCACGAGCGTGTCGATCGCGTCATCCACCCGCGTCCGTTGATCGTCCACCGCCGTGAACTGGTGGGTGTGGCGCCACGGCAGCACGCCCAGCGGCGGACGTGAGACCAGCGCGTCCACGAATTGATGCGGTGGGTCGTAGCCGTCGGGTTGGTGAGCGGCGACCCACCTCAGTCCTCCGGGCAGACCGAGCACGGCTCGACCGTCGCGCAGCGATGACGATTCGGCCAGCACCCGCATCGGTTGCCACGGAGGTGTCAACCGAGTGATCGCTCCGGGCCGGGCGTGCCAGGCGAACACCTCATCGACGGGTCCGTCGACCACGCTCGAATGAGTGAGCCCCACGCTCATCCCTCCTCTCCGACGCGGCGCACCTGAAGTGCCGCGGGTGAGGCGAATCAGCGCACCACCGGGCCCGGCCCGATGCCGTTCCTCCCGCCGGGCAACACCTCGTCGCGGCGAGGCCATCAGCGCGGCCGCTCCGGAACTCTACGCATGAACCGTGCCACTCGGCATGCCGCAGCTGTTTCTTCGTGCCGCCGCGTCCACGCCCGGTGGCCCGCGGTGAAGGGACAGGCGTCCCTCGCCCACGCGATGCGCTGGGCCGACCCGATCGACTAGGTTGTGTTGCCGTGGTTGTGCGTCGATCTTCACGGCACCGGACGAATCGGTCGGGTGCACCTGCGCGAGCGGTGCCCGCTGGGAAGGGGCTGGATCGTTGACGGTGCTCATGGTCGGGTGCGGGGACCTCGGGACCGAGGTCGGGTTGCGGCTCGCGGGGTCCGGTCGTCGTGTCGTGGGGTTGCGGCGCAATCCTGACCACCTCCCGCCCGCGATCGAGGGCCGGGCGATCGATCTCTCCGCAGAGCGACCGGACATCCCCGAGGACACCGAAGTCGTGATCTGCATCCTCTCGGCCGGAGAGCGGATCGGGGACGCCTACCAGCGGACCTTCGTCGGGGGTCTGCACAACGTCCTGGACGCGCTGGGCGCGCGCCGGGTTCGTCCGCGAATCATCTTCGTGTCATCCATTTCGGTGTTCGGCGACGCCGATGGCGGCTGGGTGGGCGAGCAGACGCCGCCGGATCCGACGTCAGCCACGGCGGAGGCCCTCCTCGACGCCGAGCGCTTGCTGCACGCGCGCGACCGCGGTGCGATCGTCCTGCGGTTGGCCGGGCTGTACGGGCCGGGACGCGACTCGCTGATCAACCAGGTCCGCTCGGGCAAGGCCGGCATCCCCCGGCAGCCGACCTACACCAACCGGATCCACCGCGATGACGCGGCATCCGCGATCGTGCACCTGGCGACCGAGGTCGACCGACCCGAACCGCTCTACATCGGCGTCGACGACGAACCCGCCGAGCGGGCCGAGGTGCTCGCCTTCCTGGCCGGCGAGCTCGGCGTGGCCCAGCCCCCGCTCGCCGACCCGTCCGCGCGTGCCAGGCCGAACAAGCGGTGCCGCAACGACCGGCTGCGATCGACGGCCTTCGAGTTCGAATTTCCCTCTTACCGCGAGGGCTACCGAGCGATTCTCGCGGGGCGAGGAACTCGGCATCCGTGACCGGGTCACGTCGCTCCGCGTGTGATTCTGGCTGCGCTCTCCGGGATCACACGTGCGTGTTGTTCGACGCCCCATCGGATGGACAACCGTCAGTTCAAGTTGCATCGGTAATGCACCGTTCCTACTGTCATGCCGTGAAATCGTCCTGCCGCGCGCCCGATTCGAGATTGGCTGGAAGCGGGGCTAACACCGACGCTCGTCGGAGTCATCCGGTGCACGTCGTGTCCTGCGGGGGTCCCCGCACGTTCGGCACCGGGCAGTCAGTCCGCGCTCGACCACCGACTGCTATCGACGGTCTCGTTGATCGTGTGCGGATGCCTGTTGGATCGGTTGGCGGAAGTCGGCGGTTAACCGGACCCGTACCTCGCCGCCGCCGACCGGGCGAGGGCCGGGGGACACCCGAGACCCGGACCTCGCAGCACGAGCGCGTGAGCGTGCGGCCCCGGAGGCGCTGGGCTGATCAGCGAGGACTCGTCGTGTTGTGCGCGGGCGCTCGAACGACGCAGCGGCGCGAGAAATTCGGGGTCGGGCGATCTGGATCGAAGGGCAGGTCCAACGTGCACCGAGTGTCCATCGTTGACGCTAGCGCGGCGGGGTCGGACGCCGTCCGCCATCGAACCGATCTCGACGGTTGGTTGGACGGCGTGCGCAGCAAGGTCGCCGAGCATGTGCGGGAGTTCGTCCACGCCCAGTGCGCGTGCCACGCGGGGGATCTGCCGGATGGCGATTTCCTCGCCGACCTGCTGACCGAGTTCAGCACGGGCGGCAAGTACCTGCGTTCGACGTTCACCTACCTCGGCTGGCTCAGCGCCGGGGAGCCGGGGAACAGCGCGCTGCGAGCTGCGGGAAGCGCCGAACTGCTGCACGCGTTCGCCCTGGTGCAGGACGACGTGATGGACGGCTCGCTCGTTCGCCGAGGCCGCCCGGCGGCGCACGTGCGACTGGCCGACTGGCATCGCGAGAGAGGACTCTCCGGATCGTCAAAGCGGTTCGGCACGTCCTCGGCCGTGTTGCTGGGTGATCTGTTCCTCGTGTGGGCCGAGCAGCTGCTCCGCGAGAGCGGGCTGGCGGGGTCCGCGCTCGACCGTGCTTGGCCCGCCTACGACCAGATGCGCAGCGAGTTGGCGATGGGGCAGTTCGCCGACCTGGTCAACGACGCCCGGAGGCTGCCGGGGCTCGAGGACGTGCTGGCGGTCGCTCGCAGCAAGTCGGGGAACTACACCGTGAAGCGGCCGCTGGAGATCGGCGCGCTGCTCGCCGGGTGCGATGCGGAGGTGCTGGACGTCTTCCGCCGCTACGGCACGCTCGTCGGCGAGGCGTTTCAGCTGCGCGACGACCTGGTTGGAGTGTTCGGCACCCCGCGTGAGCCCGGTGGTGCCGACCTGTGGGACCGCAAGGCGACCACCGTCGTCGTTCTCGCCCGCGATCTCGCTCCTCCGGTTGCGCGGGAGCGGATGGCGGAGTTGTTCTCCGCCGACGAACTCGACTCCTCCGATGTCGATCAGTGGCGTGAGCTCATCGCGAGCACGGGCGCGCGGGACCGCGCGGAGAAACTCATCGCCGATCGGGTGGCGGAGGCCCAGCGCGTGGTCGCTTCGGCACCGCTCGAGCCGTTCCTCGGGAACCTGTTGGCGGACATGGCGATTCGTTGCACCGAAGGCGGAACGCGTTGACCGGCCGGATCCAGGACCGACTCGCGCCGTCCTCAGGGGGAGACGCATGCGCACGGTGAGTGGCCGAACTGATCGGGTGGTGGTGGTCGGCGCTGGCTTGGCCGGGCTCTCAGCCGCGCTGCACCTGGCCGGACGCGGTCGGCGGGTGGAGCTGCTGGAGCGGGAGCGCGTTCCTGGTGGGCGCGCCGGGCGGTTGGACATGCTGGGCTACCGCGTCGACACCGGTCCGACCGTGTTGACCATGCCGGACATCCTCGAACGGACCTTCGCGGCGGCCGGGGCGCGCATGTCCGATCACGTCGAACTGCTGCCGGTGGACCCGGCCTACCGGGCGGTGTTCGCGGACGGGAGCAGCTTGGCGGTGCGCAGTGACGCGGCAGCGATGACGGAGGAGATCAGGGCGTTCTCCGGTGCTGCCGACGCGGCCGGTTACCAGCGGCTGCGGGCGTGGCTGACCGAGCTGTACCGGGTGGAGTTCGACCGCTTCATCGCGGCCAACTTGGATTCTCCGCTTTGCCTGCTCGCACCGGAGCTCGCGCGGCTGGTGGCGATGGGGGCGTTCGGGAGGCTGGATCGTGCGATCGGTCGGTTCCTGTCCGACCCTCGACTGCGCCGGGTGTTCTCCTTCCAGGCGCTCTACGCGGGGGTCTCGCCGCAGCGAGCGCTCGCCGCGTACGCGGTGATCTCCTACATGGACACGGTGGCGGGGGTGTGGTTTCCCCGTGGCGGCGTGCGAGCGGTCCCCCATGGACTGGCACGGGCGGCGGAGAACGCTGGCGTGGAGATCCACTACGGCGCCGAGGTGGACTGCTTGGAACGCGCGGGGTCACGGGTCCGCGCCCTCCGAACCTCGGACGGCAGGCGCTTCGACTGCGACGCGGCGGTGCTCACGGTGGACTCGCCGGTGGCTCACCGGCTGCTCGGGCGTGAACCGCGTCGTGCGGTGCCGCTGCGTCCCTCGCCGTCGGCCTTCGTCGTGCACCTCGGAATGCGCGCGCAACCCGAGTCTCTGGCACACCACACGATCTCGTTCGGAGACGCGTGGCGCTCGACGTTCCACGAACTCATCACCGAAGGCAGGGTGATGCGAGATCCCTCGCTGTTGGTGACCAGACCCACGGCGACCGACCAAGCCCTCGCCCCCGAGGGGCGCGATCTGCTGAGCGTGCTTGCCCCGGTTCCCAATCTTCGCCGCGGTCCCATTGACTGGCGGACGCGTGCCGAGTCCTACGCCGACGAACTCGTCGGGTTGGTGGAGAGCAGGCTGCTCCCAGGTGTGCGCGCGTCGGTGGAGGCCTCGCACGTGCTGACCCCGGCGGACTGGGCCGAGCGGGGCATGGTCGCCGGGACCCCGTTCGCCTGGTCACATACGTTCGCGCAAACGGGTCCGTTCCGGCCGGGGAACTTCCCCCGATCTTCGGAGAACGTGGTGTTGGCAGGTTCGTCCACAGTTCCGGGGGTCGGGGTGCCGACTGCGCTGGTGTCAGGGCGCTTGGCGGCGGACCGTGTGACCGGAGCCGGCTCGGCGCGCTCGTCGGAGCGCGGCCCGAGGCGAGCGATGGGGAACCGCCCGTGAGAGATGCGGAACTCGACGCCGCCGGGATCACCGATCCGCGGCTCCGCGGGGCCTACCAGCGGTGCCGGAGCCTCAACGCGCGGCACGGGCGAACCTATTTCCTGGCAACCCGTCTGCTGCCCCGCGAGCGGCGGCCTGCGGTGCACGCGTTGTACGGATTCGCTCGGTGGGCCGACGACATCGTCGACGAGCCGCGACCACCCGCGACCACTGGCGAGCGCGGTGCGGAGCTGGCCCAGCTGCGACGCGAACTGCTGGCCGGTCTCGATCGCGGAGGCACCCGCGACGAACTGCTCGCTCCGGTGGTGGACACTGCGGGGCGCTACGGGCTGCACCGAGGCCTGTTCGAGGACTTCCTGACCTCCATGCGCATGGACCTCTCCGTGACCGATTACCCGGATCGAGCAGCTCTGGACCGGTACATGAGCGGCTCGGCGGAGGCCATCGGGTTGCAACTCCTGCCGGTGCTGGGCACCTCGGGCCCGCCCGAGCGCGCTGCTCCGCACGCTGCGGCGCTGGGCAAGGCCTTCCAGTTGACCAATTTCCTGCGGGACGTCGCCGAGGACCTGGACCGCGACCGGGTCTACCTGCCGGCCGACGAGCTCGCCGCGCACGGAGTGGACCGGGAGCTGCTCACCTGGTGCAGGCAGCACCGGCGCACCGATCCGCGGGTCCGCCGTGCTCTGGCGGAGCAGCACGCCGCCACCAGGGAGGTCTACCGTTTCGCGCGGGCGGGAATCGATTTGTTGGAACCGGTTTCGCGCCCGTGCGTCGAGACGGCGTGCATCCTCTACGCCGAGATCCTGGACCGCATCGAGGAGCAGGACTTCGCGGTGTTCCGCAGTCGCGCAGCGGTCGGCAGGTGGCGTCGTGGCCGGGTCGCGGCGGCGGGCCTGTTCCGCGCGGCCGTGGTCCGGCGGGCGAAGGGCGCACCGCGGACCGACCGAGCGGGCAGCGGAGATCGCGTGATCGGACCGACCGGGCGAGGCACGAGCACCGGGAAGCGAGACGAGCACTGGCCGGGGGCCGGCCATGGCACCTGATCAGCTGCGCTACCTGCTCGTCCTCGCGCTGTGCCTGGCCATCACGCTACCGCTGGAATTCCTCGGGGCGAGGGTCTACCGCAGCCCGCGGCGGACGATCAAGAGCGTGCTCCCGGTCGCGGTGGTGTTCCTCGTCTGGGACGTGGTGGCCATCGCGGCTGGGGTGTGGTCGTTCGACGCGCGCCGCATCTCCGGGGTGGAAGTGCTCGGCCACCTGCCGCTGGAGGAAGTGCTGTTCTTCGCGGTGATCCCGCTCTGCGCCCTGCTGACCTTCGGCTGCGTCGAGGCGCTGCTGGCCGCCTTCCGCCGGACCAGACGCGCGCCGGCCCGGAAGGAGCGTGCTCCGTGATCGGCATCGGCTACACCGTGCCCGCCGTGCTCTCGGTCCTGATCGTGCTGGTGTGGGAGTCCGCCGTGTTGCACACCGGGCTGTTCGCGAAACCGGGCTACTGGCTGACCCTGGTCATCGTGCTCGGCTTCCAGATCCCGGTCGATGGCTGGCTCACCAGGCTCGACGAGCCCGTCGTCCTCTACGCACCGGAGCACCTCAGTGGCGTGCGGTTCCCATGGGACATCCCTGTCGAGGACTTCCTCTTCGGGTTCGCGCTGGTGACCTCCGTGCTGCTGCTCTGGGAGCGCCAGCGGGGCGCGAAAGCCACACCGCAGCGCGGAGAGGAGACGCCGTGAAGCCCGGCGAGATCGGCACACGTGGCCCTGCGGTGGCCGCGGCCTTCGATCGTGCGGCGGCTTCCTACGACCGGCTGGTGGCGGCCAACCCCGGCTACCACCAGCACCTCCGCTCTTCGGCGCGCCGCATGTGCTTGCCCGGGGCGGGATCTGGCCTGCGGCTGCTCGACGCCGGGTGCGGGACGGGAGCATCGACCGCGGCGCTGCTGGCGGTGTACCCGCAGGCGGAGATCGTCGGGATGGACGCATCGGCGCAGATGCTGGCGCGAGCGCGTGAGAAGAGCTGGCCGGAGTCGGTGCGGTTCGCGCACGCCCCGATCGAATCGCTGACCGACTCCGGTGTGCTAGGCCCGTTCGACGGGATCTTCGCCGCCTACCTGATCCGCAACCTGGCCGATCCGGACGCGCAGCTGCGCGCTATGCGGGCGTTGCTCCGGCCCGGTGGCGCGCTGGCCGTCCACGAGTACTCCGTTCGCGACTCGCGCCTGGCTCGTGCCACGTGGCACGCGGTGTGCTGCGGCGTGATCATCCCGACCGGGCTCGCCGCCACCGGTGACGCCGCGCTGTTCCGATACCTGCGGCGCAGCGTCGCGGAGTTCGACGGGGTGGGCCGCTTCCGCCGCAGGCTGCTCGAAGCGGGATTCACCGGGGTGCGCACCGCCACCATGACGGGCTGGCAGCGGCGGATCGTGCACACCTTCGTCGCCGAGCGCCCGGTCGAGTCGGGTCGAGGCCGAGATGAGCGATGAGATCGCCCACGATCGCAGGGTCGTCCGCCACCCCGGGCCCCGCGCGAGCGCGCATCCTGTCGAACGAGCGGGCAGGCCGCGAGTGGTCGTCGTCGGTGGTGGAATCGCCGGGCTGTGTGCGGCGACCGGACTCGTCGAACGCGGGGTCGAGGTCCGTCTCATCGAGCGCGAGCCCTACCTCGGGGGCAGGGCAGGCGGTTGGACCGAACAGCTCGCCGACGGCGGGCAGGTCGCCATGAGCCGCGGTTTCCACGCCTTCTTCCGCCAGTACTACAACCTGCGCCTGCTGCTCCGACGCGCCGACCCTCGTCTGGAGAGGCTGACCGCGCTGGACGACTACCCGCTGCTCGACTCGCGCGGACGCCTGGACAGCTTCCGAGGATTGCCTCGCAACCCGCCGTGGAACGCGGTCGCCTTCGCGCTGCGCAGTCCGACTTTCCGCAAGCGGGACCTGCTCCGCCTGGATCCTCGCGCCGCGGCACCGCTCGGCAACGTCACCGTGCCCGGCATCTACCACAGGCTCGACCACGTCGACGCCGAGAGCTTCCTGCGGTCGATCAACTTCCCGCCAGCCGCCCGGCACCTGGCGTTCGAGGTGTTCTCGCGCAGCTTCTTCGCGCACCCTTCGCAGATGTCGGCCGCGGAACTGGCCACGATGTTCCACATCTACTTCCTCGGTTCCAACGAGGGCATCCTCTTCGACGTCCCGGACGCGGGGTTCGACCGCAGCCTGTGGACACCGCTGCAGCAGTACTTGACCGCCCGCGGAGCCGAGTTCCGGGTCGGCACCGCTGTCCGGCGGGTCGATCTCGTGGACGGCGGACGGTCGTTCCGGGTGCATGACGACGCGGGGAACACCGACGAGGTGGACGGCGTGGTCCTGGCCGCCGACGTGCCCGGGCTTCGCGACCTGATGGACGCCTCCCCGGACTTGCACGTACCGCACTGGACCGAATCGGTGCGGAGCTTGCGATCGGCTCCGCCGTTCTTCGTCCAGCGCCTCTGGCTCGACGCACCTGTCGCCCCTCACCGTCCGGCTTTTCTGGGAACGGCCGGCCGGGAGCCGCTGGACAACGTCAGCGTTCTCGATCGCTACGACCGCGACGCGCAGGAGTGGTCGGCGCGCCGCGGGGGTTCGACGGTCGAGCTGCACGCCTACGGAATACCCGTGGACCCCGGCGTCGGGCAGGAGGCGTGCACCCAGAAGTTGCGCCGGGACCTATTGCGCCGCTTGCACGAGATCTACCCGGAGACCGCACGGGCCGGTGTCGCTGCCGAATCGTTCCTCTGGCGCGAGGACTGCCCGTTGTTCGGGGTGGGGGATTTCGCCCGGCGACCGGGCGTCGCGACCCCGCACCCCGGTCTGGTGCTGGCCGGCGACGGGGTGCGGATCGATCTGCCGGTGGCGTTGATGGAACGCGCGGCCACGACCGGTTGGCACGCCGCCAACCGCCTGCTGGAGCGGTGGGGTTTGCCGGGCCACGACCTGTTCTCGGTGCCGACAGCCGGGCGATCGGCGGCGTTGCGCTGGCTCACCACGCGAGTGAAGGAGGGCACGCGATGACGACCTGGCGCGCGCTGCAACGGCGTTGGCCGCGGGACTGGCCGGTGCAACCGGTCGTCGAGAGCGGATGGGCCGACCAGGAGCCCACCTATCTCAGCGCCGAACCGCCGATCATCGACGCCGCGCTCAAGCGGGCCGAGGCCAGGCCGTCCGGGAACTGGTACGTCTTGGCCGCCAGCCGGGAGATCGGCGGCGGAAGTCCCCGCGGCTTCCAGGTCGCCGGGATCGAACTGGTCGCGTGGCGCGACTCAGCAGGGCGCCTCCGCGCCGGTCCGGGGAGCTGCCCGCACATGGGCGCACCGTTGAGCCAGGCCTCCGTGGACTGCGACACCTTGGTGTGCAGGTGGCACGGGCTCCGCGTGGGCCCGGGCGCGGGACGGGGCTGGAAGCCGCTGCCGTGTCACGACGACGGGGTCCTCGCGTGGGTTCGGCTGGATCACGTCGGTGGGGAGGAGCCGCTGGACGAACCTGTCGTCGCCGAGCGGCCACCCGCGGTCTCCGGGGTCGTGGCGGTGGCTTCGATGGTCGGGGTGTGCGAACCCTCGGACGTCGTCGCCAACCGCTTGGACCCCTGGCACGGGGCCTGGTTTCATCCCTACTCGTTCACCCGGCTGACGGTCCTCAGCGCTCCGCCGCCGGTCCTGGACGACGAGTCGCAGGACCGGTTCCTGGTGGAGGTGACCTTCCGCGTCGCCGGCCGGTTCGGCGTTCCGGTGCGCGCGGAGTTCGTCTGCCCGGAGCCCAGAACCGTGGTGATGCGCATCGTCGACGGTGAAGGCGTGGGGAGCGTGGTGGAGACGCATGCGACACCGCTGGGCCGGGCAACCGACGGCCGGTTCCGGACCGCCGTCATCGAAGCGGTGATCGCCGATTCGACTCGACGGGGCTTCGCGGTCGCCCGACGGGCCGCGGTGGCGCTGCGCCCGATCATGAAGCGGACAGCGGCCCGGCTGTGGCGTGACGACCTGGCGTACGCGGAAAGGCGCTACGCACTTCGAAACCATTGAACGCCAATTGAGGCGTTGTTTCAGAATCACCTTGCTTGGCGGTGCAGGTGGCGGAACCTGACACGCCGTCTGGACGCCGTGCGCCACTCCTGATGTATGCCAGCGCGGCGTCGCGGTGTACTCGCCAGACAGCGTGTCAGAACCCGCGGCGGTGCGGGCTGAGTCCCACACCTGAAGCAGCGGCTGGTCGCCGCATTCTGAAAGGAACCCTCAGCCTGAATCCCGGTCGAGGCTGGGTAACGGCTTGTGGAGTCACGGTGAGATGCCTCGGACAGGACTGCCCGGGGCTTGGTTGACGTGGTGAACGGTCCCAGGCTTCGTCACCCCGGCTGGTGTGAAGGTCAGGCGGGGATGGTTTGACGCTCGGAGGATAGCTCGGACTTGATGGGTGAGACGTGGTCGAGCTGGGAGTGTCGTCGCTGGCGGTGGTGGAAGGTATCGATCGGCGTGAAGAGCCCATCGGATTCGTCTGCTGTCGCCACGACTTTCAACAGATTGGCCTTGACCTGGCCGGCAGACCGGCGATATCCGCGAGCCGCATCGGTTCGCCGTCGAAGTTCACACCGACCGCGATGCAGATCTGCGCGGACCTGGCGATCGGGTTCGGCATCGGGCACCATCGCGTCTGGGCAGCTGCAGACCATGTTCACCACCTCCGATACGGGCGCCGCTCGGCGGCGAGCGTGGAAGGACGAGGACGTGCGCTGGTGGTGCGGAGCTGAGCATCGTGACCGACGCGGAGGGCACCAGCTCGGTCTCCGCTCTGCGCGAGCGTTCGCACCGCGCGTTCGACAGCGACCGGCCGCAGCAGATCCTGACCAGCGGCTCCGAGCGGCTGACCCGGTTGGCCCCGGAACTCGCCGCGCGATGGCACGCGGGCGCGCAGGTGTCGATCGAGGCTCACATGGCCTGCGGGCTCGGCTACTGCCACGGCTGCGCCGCCGGAGACGGCGGCAGCGCGCACGATGCGCCGCTCGTCTGCCGCGACGGGCCGGTGTTCGGCGTGGGCAGTCAGCCCGCGCGGGAGTCGTAGAACGGTTCAGCCGTTGCTGGCGCCGGATGCCAGCAGCGGGATCACGCCGCCTGCGATCACCGCCTCGACCTGTCGAGGGGACAGTCGGTGGCGCACTCGGAAGGTCCGGTCGCGGGTGGTCTGGTGCACGTCGAGTTCGTCGCCCGTCGACAGGTGGTTGCGCAGGTCGTCGATGAGGAGTGTGTCGTCGACCGCGATGTCGTCGTAGTCGTCGGGCTCGGTGAACTCCAGCGGCACGATGCCGAAGTTGGCGAGGTTCTGCCAGTGGATTCGTGCGAAGGACTTCGCGATCACGACCTGCAGTCCGAGGTAGCGAGGTGTGATCGCGGCGTGTTCCCGGGAGGAGCCTTGCCCGTAGTTGTGCCCGCCGACCACGATGTGGCCTTCGGGGTGGGAGCGGGTGCGGTTCGGGTAGTCGGTGTCGATTCGCGTGAAGGTGTGCTCGGCCAGCGCGGGGATGTTGGAGCGCAGCGGCAGCGCGCGGGCGCCCGCCGGGGAGATCTCGTCGGTCGAGACGTGGTCACCGGCCTTGAGCAGGACCGGTGCCTCGAACCTGTCGGGCAGCGGTGGGAAGTCCGGAAGAGCGGATATGTTGGGTCCTTTGACGAGTTCCACCGCGCGTGCCTGCTCCTCCGGGAGGGGGCGCACGAGCATGGCGGTGTTGACCGATGCGTTGTCCGGGAGCGCGAGTTCGGGGTAGTCCTGGTCCGCATCGCGCGGGTCGGTGATCACGCCGGTGAGCGCTGAGGCCGCTGCGGTCTCCGGGGAGCACAGCCACACCGAATCCTCGCGCGTGCCCGACCGGCCGGGGAAGTTGCGCGGAAAGGTGCGCAGGGAGTTGCGCCCCACCGCAGGTGCCTGCCCCATGCCGATGCACCCCATGCAGCCCGACTGGTGGATCCGCGCACCGGCAGCGATCAAATCGAACGTCGCGCCCATGCGGGTCAGGTCTTCGAGGATCTCCCGCGAGGTGGGGTTGACGTCGAAGCTGACCGCGTGATGGGTCTGGCGGCCGCGGACGATGGCCGCGGCGATGGCGAAATCGCGGAGCCCCGGGTTGGCGGAGGAGCCGATGACGACCTGGCTGACCTCGGTCCCGGCGACTTCCCGCACCGGTACGACGTTGTCCGGGGCGGAGGGGCGGGCGATCAACGGCTCCAGCGCGGACAGATCGATGTGGTCCTCGACGTCGTAGACCGCGCCGGTGTCGGCGGCCAGCTCCAGGAAATCGTCCTCGCGGCCCTCTGCGCGCAGGAATTCGCGGACCGCGGAGTCTGAGGGGAAAACCGTGGTGGTCGCGCCCAGCTCGGCGCCCATGTTGGCGATGACGTGCCGGTCCATCGCCGTGAGCCCGGCCAACCCGGGTCCGTGGTACTCGATGATGCGGTTGACCCCACCGGAAACTCCGTGTCGGCGCAGCATCTCCAGCACCACGTCCTTGGCCGAGACCCATCGCGGGAGTTCCCCGGTCAGCCGCACGCCCCAGATCTCGGGCATCCGCACGCGCAGGGGGTGGCCGGCGATCGCCAACGCCACTTCCAGGCCTCCGACGCCGATGGCGAGCATCCCCAGCGAACCCGCCGCGCAGGTGTGCGAGTCGGATCCCACCATGGTCTTGCCGGGCACGCCGAAGCGCTGCATGTGGGTGGGGTGCGAGACCCCGTTGCCGGGCTTGGAGAACCACAGGCCGTAGCGCTGGCTGGCCGACCGGAGGAACTCGTGGTCCTCGGCGTTCTTCTCATCGGTCTGCAGCAGGTTGTGGTCCACGTACTGCACGCTGATCTCGGTCCGGGCGCGGGAGAGCCCCAGCGCCTCGAGCTCCTGCATGACCAGCGTGCCGGTCGCGTCCTGGGTGAGGGTCTGGTCGATGTTGAGGGAGATCTCGGAGCCGGCTGAGAGATCGCCGTCGACCAGGTGCGAGGCGATGAGCTTGTGGGCGAGGTTGCGGGCCATCGGTATCTCCTTCCCGCGGGGTTCGGCTACCCGATCTTCTGCTCCCGGTTCGTGCTCGTTCCGCCTCGCGCCGAGTCGGTGGCCGACGAGGTCCATGTGGTGCCAACCCTGTCATGGGCGTCCAGATGGTGCTCGTAGGTTTTGCCCGCACGTACCGCGTTCGGAGATCGTCACCACCGACATGCCACACCGTGTGGGCTCGGCTGGCCGGCTTGTCGTCGCGATTGCTGGCCGGTCTCGTTCGATTAGGTCGTCACATCAGTGATGACTGAAATTGATCCGTTGGCGTCGCGGAAGCGGTGCGTCCATCGCTCTTGTCCGAATGTCGCGGGGCCGAGGGTGCTCCGCGCGAGGTTGTGCCGCCTGCGCCTGCGAACTCATTCCCCGGGCGCGCAGTCAGGCGCGACAGGCCCTGCTCGGTCGTCGAGCACTGGGCTGCGGTGAGCACGACGTTGTGTTGTCCTTCGACGGTAGGAACTCATCGCGCGCCAGGGCTGAGCTCCTCTGCCGGGCCCGCAGCTCGAGGGACCGCGGCTGGCCGATGTGGAAGCCACGACGCTTGTCTTGAGGCATACCTCGGTTCTCAGCGGGGTATGTCCTGGGCATTGGGCGCAACTCGGAAAGGAAGGCTGATGATGGCACTCTCCGACGACGACATGAACACGACAGGCAGTTCGCCGGAAGGTCCCGCGGACTCCGGTGCGGGTCGCGGCACGCCGGGACAGCACGACGGCGGAGCCGATGGCGGGGCCGACAGCGGGGCGGAGGGTCCTGCCGACTCCGGTGCGGGTGGCGGAGAGCCAGGTCAGCACGACGGAGGGGCCGACGGATCGGCAGAAGGTCCTGCCGACTCCGGTGCAGGTCGCGGAGAGGCGGGACAGCACGACGGAGGGGCCGACGGTGGGGCCGACCGCGGAGCCCGCTGACAGCACTGGGTCCGTGGACAGTTCCAGCGCTGTGCCGGGGGCACTCGCGCGCGTCGTCGGCGGAGACGTGAACGCGTTCCGCGATCGGCATTGGGGTCAGGAACCCCTGCTCGTGCGCGAGGCCGATCCCGGCGCGTTCGGCGACCTGCTGGACCTCGACGGAGTCGACGAGTTGTTGTCCTGTCGAGGTCTGCGCGTGCCGTTCCTGCGGCTCGCCCGGGACGGTGCGGTGGTCGATTCGGCTTCGTTCACCGGTCCCGGTGGAGTGGGTGCGGAGATCGACGATCAGGTGCGGGACGACGCGGTCGCCGCGTTGTTCGCCGAAGGAACCACGGTGGTGCTCCAGGCCTTGCACCGCTCGTGGCCGAGCGTGATCGACTTCTGCACGGTGCTGGCCGAGGAACTCGGTCATCCCGTGCAGACCAATGCGTACGTGACGCCACCGTCTTCGCGTGGATTCTCCGCTCACTACGACGTGCACGACGTTTTCGTGCTGCAGCTCGCCGGGCGGAAGCATTGGCGCGTGCACGCTCCCGTTCAGCCCGACCCGCTGCGGAATCAGCCTTGGACCGGGCACGCGCAGGCCGTGGCTGCTCGGGCGCGCGACGCTCCCGTCATCGACGCGGTTCTGGAACCGGGCGACGCCATGTACCTGCCCCGCGGATGGCTGCACGCTGCTACCGCGCTCGGGGACACCTCAGCCCACCTGACGGTGGGGGTGCACGTGCTCACGCGGTACAGCCTCGTGGAGGCGTTGACAGCGCTCGTGGCGCGGGAACCGGGGCTCCGAACGTCGTTGCCCCTGGGCATCGACGTGTCCGACCCCGACCAGCTCGCTGCGCACCTGGACCCGGTGCGCGAGAGAGTGGCGGCAGCGCTGCAGGACGTATCGGCCGAGGACGTGGCGCGCCAACTCCGCGGCCGGGTGTGGTCCGGTGGGCGTCCGGAGCCGGTGCGCCCGGTGGCCAACGCCGCTTTCACCGACGGTCTGTCCACCGGCGACTCCGTGCGACGACGCGCCGGGCTCGGCTACCGGTTGACGGCACGCGACGGGCTGGTGGTGTGCGAACTTCCGGATCGCGAGATCTCGTTCCCAGCGGCCACCGCGGCGGCATTGCGCGCGCTGCTCCAGGGCGGCACCGTCCAGGTCGGTGGTCTGCCGGAGCTGGACGAAGCCGATCAGCTCGTGCTGGTGCGCCGGCTGCTGCGCGAGGGCGTGCTCAAACCGGCCAGCGGATCCTGAAGCCCTCGCTGATGCCGATGTGGCACCGCTGTTCCCAAACCGCCTACGCAGCAGGCGATCCCCGCGAGGGATCAGCGCCGCCGGCACAACGCTGGCTCTTGATCGAGCATCCCGGACCGTGGGGGTTCAACGGCCTCACCGACTCCGGCCTCCCGCCTGCCACGGTGACCGCGCTGTCCGAATGGGCCGCCGCCGAGGAGGCTCGAGTGGCGCTGGTGCGCCGTCCAGGGCGCCAGGTGCCGGGCAGTCGCACTCGTCGCTGGTTCCGGGTGGACTCGCGTCCGGGGCAGGAGTCGATCCGCACCGGCACCGCGGCTTCCGACGACGAGCTGGCAGCTGCGCCCCGCGCGCCCGGGAAGGCCGTCTCCGAACCGATGAGCCTGGTTTGCACCCACGGGCGCCATGACCCGTGCTGCGCGGTGTACGGCCGGGCGGTCGCCTCCGCGCTCGCGGAGGCGGAACCGGAGAACACCTGGGAGTGCAGCCACGTCGGCGGGTGTCGTTTCGCTCCTGCGCTGGTGTTGCTACCGCACGGCTACGCCCTCGGTGGGATGCCGGTCGGGGAAGCGGTCGCATCCGCGCTCGATTACCGCGCTGGCAAGCTCCACCCGCGTTGGGTTCGCGGCCGGTCTTCGCTCCCTCCCGCTGCGCAGGCCGCCGAGCACTACGCTCGGGTCGCCACCGGAACCGAGCGCCTCGACGCCCTGCGGCTGCTGCGCGCTGCTCATGAGGGGAACGGGTACTGGCACGTGCGACTGGCCGACCCCGACTGCACCGTGCAGCTGCGCGAACGCTGGGTCGAGTTCGGCCGCCCACTGACGTGCGCGGCGACCTCGCCCGGAAGCATGCGCGTCTTCGACCTGCTCGCGTTGCATCGGTGACAGCAGCTGTTTCAGGACCGGCCCGCTCGGCGGTGCGAGTGCGGTCCCACTCCTGAAACAGCCGCTGTCGCCGCGAACTGTCCGGGGAGCGGCCCGCCTACCAGGCCGACTTCGCCCCCACCCGCGATCTCGTCCCGGGCGTGCGCGATCTCCCGGCGTGGGCGCAGCGCCGCTGACGCCGGATGCGGAAGCCGAGTCGGCTGCCCGGGCGGTGTGGCCCGGGCGAAACGCCGACCCGCGAGCCTGGCGAGGAGCACCGGCCTGCGGCACTGTGGTCGGCGTAGAGATGTTTCCAGCCTCGCGGTGGGTGGAGCAGTTCGTTCAAAGCCCGGGGGCTCGGATCAGTCCAGATGCGTCGATCGTCAGCACCCGGACTCGGCCACGATCAAGGAGTTGGATCGCACCGTGACAGATGCAGCCGACTGGAACACCCAGATCATCGCGGAATTCCGCTCCAACGGCGGACGCGTCGGCGGTCAGTTCGACGGCGCGCCGATGGTGTTGGTGCACCACGTGGGCGCGAAGAGCGGAACGCAGCGGGTGAACCCGATGATGTACCGGAAGGTCGGCGATGCCTACGCGGTGTTCGCTTCCGCTGCGGGGGCGGACAAGAACCCGGACTGGTACCACAACCTGCTGGCCCATCCGGACACCGAGATCGAGGTCGGTACCGACACGGTTGCGGTGCGCGCCCGGGACCTCCCTCGCGAGGAGCGCGACCCGATCTGGGATCGCCAGAAGCAGGACTACTCGGGTTTCGCCGAGTACGAGGCGAAGACGTCGCGCGTCATTCCCGTCGTTCTGCTGGAGCCCCGGTGACGACCGCGATCCCGCGCGCGGTTCGGCATCGCGGCACGTCAGGAGGCTGAGCGTGGCGATCGCCGTTCCGGAGCAGATCGCGGACCGGTTCGCGGCGGCGTGGAATGCGCGAGATGCCGCCGCGCTCGCCGCATTGTTCGCCGACGACGCGGACTTCGTGAACGTCGTCGGCCTGTGGTGGGAGAACCGGGAGGACATCCGCCGTGCGCACGACTACGGTCTGCGCACGTTCTTCCGCGACTCCACCATGTCCGTCCGCAGGACGAAGGTGCGAGAGCTGGCGGAGGGTCTGGCCGTCGTCCACGCCAGGTGGCGGCTCACCGGGCAGCTCGCTACGAGTGGCGGCGAGGCCGACATCCGCTGGGGGATAATGGTGTTCGTGGTGGAACGCCGCGGGGCCGAATGGATCGCGGTAACGGCGCACAACACCGACATCGTCCCCGGCAGCGAGAGCATCGCCGCCGAAGGCCGGGCGCGGCACGCCGTTTCCTATCGGAATTCCGGCCGGTGATCATGTGCCTTCGGCGAGTGCGAGGTTCGAGGCCTTCTCGAAGGGGTACTCGGCGTGGGGCAGGAGTGCTTCGCTCTCGTCGGCCCATGCGGTTGGTCGGAGCCCCAGCCGGACATGTAGAAGCCGCAGACCGGTGAGCTGTCGACCTCGACGATGAGTGTTGGTCCGTCGGGCTCGTTTTCGATCGCGTAGTGGTCGGGGTGAGCGGTGATGAGGACCTGCTCGTCGTCATCGCCTGGTTCACCCGTGCCATGCCAGGAAGGCCGGTGGCGCTTCCAGGATCCAGAAGTCGCTGGGATCGGAGATCGGACGCGCATCTGCCGGCTCGAAACCTGAGCGGCGAAGCATCGATTCGAACTCGGACAGGGTGCGCTCCCGGCCTCCGACGTCGACCAACATGTTCAGGTCGGACAGGCAGGGCGCAGTTCGGGTCCCCCAACTTCCTGTTGTCGTCGATCCACGTTCTGCTGTGAACCGCGCCTCCATCGGGGCTGCCGGTGATCCTCTCCTCGCAGCCAGCACTTCGTCCCGGTCCTCTCCTGGAACTCAGCGATCGGATTGGTCTGCGGTATGAGGGTGTTGGCGCGTGTGAGCCGGCCAGCACCGGGGTATGGCGAGGGGAGCAGGCAAGTGGCCGCAGGGCTTTTGGCCCTCGGTCGCAGGTGACCGGTCACTCGCTCGTCAGGAGGAATGACCTGGCTGAAGTGGCCGCCAACTACGTGAGCGGAGTCCATGAGTACGTACGTGATTGCCAATCCGGCCACCGGAAAGATCGAGCAGCAGTTCGACGAGTTGAGCGATGGGGCCGTGACCGAGGTCGTGGGCCGATCGGACGGTGCCTACGCCGACTGGCGAGCGACACCGGCGGCGGAGCGCGCGCAGAGCCTGATGCGGGCGGCCGATGCCTATGACGCGCGCCAGGACGAGTTGGCCAAGCTGATCTCGATCGAGATGGGCAAGCCGATGAAGGAAGCGGTGGGCGAAGTCCAGCTCGCTGGCGCGATCTACCGCTGGTACGGCGAGCACGGGCCGGAGTTGCTGAAGCCGGAGGTGCTTGATCCGCAGGGAGCCGAGGAGTCGCTGGTGCAGACCGTGCCCATCGGCTCGCTGGTCGGGGTGATGCCGTGGAACTACCCCTACTACCAGGTGGCTCGATTCGTCGCACCGAACGTCATGGTGGGCAACACCATCATCCTCAAGCACGCGCGGATATGCCCGGGCTCGTCGGAAGCCATGGCCGAAATCCTGCACGATGCCGGTGTGCCCGAGGACGCCTACATCAACGTGTTCGCGAGCAACGACCAGGTCGCCGACATGATCGCAGACCCTCGCGTGCGCGGGGTTTCGCTGACCGGCAGTGAACGGGCCGGTGCGTCGGTGGCCACCACAGCAGCGAGGAATCTGAAGAAGTCCGTCCTGGAATTGGGCGGCTCCGATGCGTTCATCGTGCTCGATGACGGTGATGTCGAGCGGACCGCGACCATCGCCGCTCGGGCACGTCTGTCCAACACCGGCCAGGCCTGCAACTCTCCCAAGCGGATGATCGTGCCCAACGAGAAGTTCGATCAGTTCGTCTCGACCGTCACGCAGGCCTTCGAGTCCGCTCAGGTGGGTGATCCCACCGACCCGAGCACGCAGGTCGGCCCGCTGTCCTCGATCACCGCCCGCGACGGCGTGGTGGAGCAGGTCCAACGCGCGGTCGAGCAGGGCGCCACGCTGCACACCGGCGGTGACGCGCTCGAAGGGGAAGGAGCCTTCATGCGGCCGGCCGTCCTCACCGGCGTCACCGAGGACATGGACGCCTACGCCGAGGAGATCTTCGGGCCCGTGGCCGTCGTGCACGGAGTGGAATCGGCCGACGAGGCCGTCCAGTTGGCCAACGATGTTGGCTTCGGGCTCAGCGGATCGGTGTGGGGCAGCGACATCGACCGAGCCCAGCGGATCGCCGACCGGCTCGAAGTGGGAATGGCCTACGTCAACGAGCACGGCACCACCCTGCCCGGTCTGCCGTTCGGTGGGGTGAAGCGCTCCGGTTTCGGCCGTGAGCTCGGTCGCTGGGGCATGGGCGAGTTCGTCAACACCCGACTGCGTCGGACCTCCAAGACCAAGAAGTAGCGCCAATACGGAGGAATGTGCGGGCGAGCTGGTGCGGCCTGACCGACTGATGCTGGGGAGGGCGCGTTCATCGCGGTTCTACGTGGACTGTTGTTCCACATGTCTGGCGAGGATTCCCAGCGTGGCGCGCAGCCCGGACTCCGGGATGACGGGGAAGATGCCCTTCTCGCGGTACTGCTGCTCGATCTGGCTCCAGTCGTAGTAGGACGTCACCAGCGTCCCGTTCTCGCTCGGTTCGAGCTGATAGCCGTAGAGGTGCTTGATCGGGGGCTGGACGGTCCCGGATATCGTCCACTCCAAGTGCCGGTCCTGCTCGAAGCGGGTGATGAACACCCGGACGTCATAGGTGCCCATCGGGTAGTCGTTGAGGGCCTCGCGGTCCATGTGCACCAGGAAGTCGTCGCCCACCCGCCGCACAGGCTCTCCCTCGGCGGACTGCAAGATCCCTGAGCTGTCGATCGTCACGTGCCCGGTCGGCTCGCACAGCAGCGCGAAGATCCGCTCCGGAGATGCTGCGACCTGTCGGCGCACCTCGAATCGCTCTGTCGTCATGGGCGTCAGCCTGGCACGTCGTGCGGCGAGGTGCGCTGGGTTCGCGGAAGGTCCCGAGTCGTACGGGTCTGCTCAGGAGTTCGGTGGCCACCCGATGCGTCGAGGAGTGGAAGGCCACCATGTGGGCCCTCTTGGCGTGATGACCGGGAGGCGCGTTCCTCGTCGGAGAGCACACCTGCTCAGGCATCGTCGCCGATTCCCATTCTCGCCTGGGTTTTCCGGGCACGTTCGGCGGCGGCACTGGCCCCGTCGTGCCGTGCCAAGAGGTCGCTGCTCCAACCGAATGGCGTGGAGGTCGAGGACCCACTGCGGTGAAGGGCAACCCTTCGAATGGGTTTTGCGATTTCAGGCGGCCGAGAGGCCAATGCCTGTCGTTATCAGTTTGCAACACCTCGCGTGGCTACCCGGCGCCCTTCGTGGGTATGAAACCAGGACGTCCGCACGCTACGTAAAGGGAGCAAAAATGATCACCCTCGGGATCATCCTGTTGATCTTAGGTCTCGTTCTGAACATCTCAATCCTCTACACCGTCGGAGGAATCCTCGTGGTGGCCGGGTTGATCTTGTTCGTGTTGGGGCGTATGGGCACCAAGATCGGCGGACGAAGCCACTGGTTCTGACGGGGACGGAACGCGTTGCGGGTGACAGCACGGTCGGCCCCTCAAGGTGAAGTCGTAGAAAGTTGGCAAGGTGGCGAAGGACAACAAGCCCGTCAGCAAGCCCAAAGAGGACAAGAACCAGGCCAAGGGCGCGAAGGAAGCCCAGGCCGAGTTGAGTGCCGACTTCGTCGGCGCTGATGTCGATACGAGTCGCGCGCTGGAGATGGCACAGCGGTCAGCCCTCGAGCTGAAGCCTGAGAGCCTGTTCCTGAACTAGCGAGTGAGGCGCTTGCTGATGGTGTGGATCATGGCCCA
>NZ_BAAGZP010000026.1:0-19768 GCF_054778355.1 Saccharopolyspora tripterygii
GCTACAGCGGCCTGACACCACTCAACCCCGCGTGTCAACCAAAGCCTGGGCAGTCCCGGCCAAGCCGCCCTGTCGGTGTGAACAAGCGGTGACCGCTACCGGAAAACGACGGTCTTGGTGCCGTTCATCAGCACGCGGTGTTCGGCGTGTGCCGCCACCGCGCGCGCCAGTGCCAGCGCTTCGAGGTCCTTGCCGAGCTGGGTCAGATCCGCGGCCGACAGCGTGTGGTCCACGCGGGCGAAGTCCTGCTCGATGATCGGTCCCTCGTCGAGGACCGCGGTCACGTAGTGCGCCGTGGCGCCCACGACCTTGACACCTCGGGCGTGCGCCTGTTTGTAGGGCTTGGCCCCCTTGAAGCTCGGCAGCAGGCTGTGGTGGATGTTGATCGCGCGGCCGCGCAGATCTTCGCACAGCGAGTCGGACAGGATCTGCATGTAGCGGGCGAGCACGACGGTTTCGGCGTCGTAGCGGACGACGAGTTTGCGCAGCAGGTCCTCGGCCTCCGGCTTCGTCTCCGCCGTCACGGGGACGTGGTGGAACGGGATGCCGTGCCACTCCACGAGGTCGCGCACGTCCGGGTGGTTTGACACCACCGCGACGATCTCCGCGCGCAGCGATCCGGTACGTACCCGATGCAGCAGGTCGTTGAGGCAGTGGCTCTCGCGTGAGGCCATCACCAGCAGACGCTGCCGCTGCCCTGGGTCGTGGATTTCCCACGACATCTCGAAACCCTCAGCGAGCGCGGCGAAATCGCTCCGCATCGATGTGAACCGGACGGGATCCTCAGCAGCGGCGTGCACGCGCATGAAGAACAGTCCGGTCTCGTCGTCTCCGTACTGCTGGCTGTCCCGGATGGTGAAGCCGCGATCGGCGAGGAAGCCGCCCACCGCGGCCACAATCCCGGCCCGGTCGGGGCACGACAGGGTAAGAACGAGGTTGTTGCTCATGACTTGGGCCTCTCGGACTTGGGGTCGTACATCGGTCGCAGCGAGGCTCGGGCAGGAACACGTCGTCCCGCGATCTCGATTTCGTAGAGCCCTTTCTCGAACCAGGCACGTTCCTCGGGCCCGTCGGCCCAGACCCAGCCCAGCGCCACGGAGCCGCCGAGCGTGTGGCCGTACTGCGCAGAGGCGACGCGGCCGACACGCTGTCCGTCACGGAAGATCGGCTCGTCGTGCAGCAGGATCGGCTCGGGGTCTTCGAGTAGGAACTGCACGAGCCGACGCTCGGTGCCGGCCTCCTTGGCCGCGGCGAGGGCATCCCGCCCGATAAAGCCGCCTGGTTTGTCCCATTTGACGGCGAATCCCAACCCCGCTTCCAAGGGGTTGTCGCGCGAGGAGATGTCGTGGCCCCAGCTGCGGAACCCCTTCTCCAGCCGCAGCGAGTTCATCGCGTGGTAGCCGACCGGACGTAGGCCCAGCGGCGCGCCCGCGTCGAAGAGCGTGTCCCAGATGTGGTGCGAGATCTCGGTGGGCACCAGCAGCTCCCAGCCGAGCTCGCCAACGTAGGTGACGTGAGTCGCTCGCACGAAACCGAAGCCGAGGTCGATCTCGGCGGAACGCCCGAACGGGAACGCCTCAGCGGAGAGGTCGCAGTCGGTCAGCGGCTGCAGCAGTCGCCGGGATTCCGGGCCCATCACCGCGAGCATCGCCATCGTGCCGCTGACGTCGGCGACCGTGCAGAACTCGTCGTCGCCGATCTGGCGACGCAGGTAGGCCAGGTCCCGGTTGAAGGTGGCCGGACCGGACAGCACGAGGAACTTGGCCTCGGACAGCCGGGTAACGGTCACGTCGGCTTCGATGCCGCCGAAGGGGTTGAGCCACTGCGTGTAGACGATTCGGTCGGGGTCGGTGTCGACGTTGTTGGCCGACACTCGCTGCAAGACCCGCGCGGCGTCGCGTCCCTGGACGAGCATCTTGCCGAACGACGAGGTGTCGATAACTCCGATGTTCTCGCGGATTGCCCTGTGCTCGGCCGCGGAGTGCTCGAACCAGTTCTGCCTGCCGAACGAGTAGCGGTACTCGCGCGCCACACCCTCCGGTGCGTACCAGTTCGCGCGCTCCCAGCCGCAGCCCTCGCCGAAGACCGCGCCCGCCTCGGCCGCTTTCTGGTGCACCGGGCTCAGCCGCAGGTTGCGTGCGGTCGTGCGCTGCTGGAACGGCCAATGGATCTCGTAGGACAGATCCAGCGACTCGACGACCCGCGTCTCAAGGAAGCGGCGGTTGAGCTCGTGGCGCTGCACCCGCCCCAGGTCGGTCTCGGTGAGGTCGATGGGGCTGCGGCCGTCGACGATCCAGTCGGCCAGCACCGAACCGGCGCCCGGTCCGGACAGGAAGCCGACCGAGTTGAAACCGGCTGCCACGAAGTAGTTCCGCAGGCTCGGCGCCTCGCCGAGGTGGAACTGCCCGTCGGGCGTGAAGCTTTCGGGTCCGCAGAAGTGCAGCTGGATTCCGGCGTCTTCCAGAATCGGGTACCGCTCGATCGCCTTCTCGTAGTACGGCCCGAGATGATCCCAGTCCTCGGGCAGCTGCACGAACCCGGAGCTGTCCGGCATCCCGTCGCTGGCCCACGGGTAGCTGCCCGGCTCAAAGAAGCCAACCATGAGCGATCCGCCGTCGTCCTTGAGGTAGGAGTAGTCGTCGCCACACTTGACGGTCGGCAGGTTGCGCTGCAGCCCCTCGATCGGTTCGGTGACCACGTAGTAGTGGGCCAGCGCCTGCAGCGGCACTGCTACCCCGACCTGCGCGGCGAACTCGCGGCCCCACATCCCGGTCGCGTTGACGACGAATTCGGCATCGATGTCGCCGTCAGCGGTGCGCACTCCGGTCACCCGGTCGCCGTGCGTGAGCACGTCGAGCACCCGCACGCCCTCGACGACGGTGACGCCCCGCTGGCTCGCTCCGCGCGCCAGAGAGATCGTCGTGTCGGTGGCGTTGCCCCGGCCGTCGCGCGGGAAGTAGAGGCTGCCGTGCAGGCCGTCGCCGTTGATGAGCGGATGCAGCTCCAGCGTCTGCTCAACATTGAGGATCCGGGCGTCGACGCCGCTGCTGGCGACCGCGCTGGCCTGGTGTTCGAGCTCTTCGAGACGTTCCGGGGAGGTGGCCAGGTTCATCGTCCCGGTCTCGACGAAGCCCGTGGCGAAGCCGGTGTCTTGCTCGAGGTTGCGGAAGACCCCGAGGCTGCGCTGCACGATCTCGCGCGTGCCGTCGGTGGCGCGTCCCTGCGTGACCAGACCTGCGGCGTGCCACGTCGTGCCCGAGGTCAGCGTGTTCATCTCCAGAAGCACGACGTCGGTCCACCCTCGGCACGCGAGGTGGTACGCGGTGCTGGCACCGATGATCCCGCCGCCGACGATGACTACCCGTGCCCGCTCCGGCACCGCCTTGCCCATGGAGCCCCCTTCCCGTGTGTGTCGCTTCCATCACACGCTCCCGTCTCGGCGCCACCCGACTCCATGCAACGATCGGCCAAACACCCACGTCGGTGTTGTGCGATCGACCAGTTGCCCTTGTCGCCGGTGTCGCTGAATCGTCGGAGGGGCCGGGATTTCGTCACGAGATCAAGGGGAAAACCGTGCACCACACCGCTGTCACGATGGACGGAAAACTGGCCGCGCGCGAGATTCGGGCTGGGCTGCGCGAACGCATCGACGACCTCGCCGCGCTCGGCAGGCGACCGGGCCTCGGCACGATCATGGTGGGCAACGACCACGGCTCACAGTCATACGTCGCGGGCAAGCACCGCGACTGCGCCGAGGTCGGGATCCGGTCGCTGCGGATCGATCTGCCCGCCGACGCGTCGCAGGGCCAGATCGTCGCGGCGGTGCACCGGCTCAACAACGAGCCCGACTGTTCCGGGTTCATCGTCCAGTTGCCCCTGCCATCACACGTCGACACGCACGCTGTGCTCGCCGCCGTCGATCCCGACAAGGACGCCGATGGGCTTCACCCGACGAACCTCGGGCGCCTCGTCCTCGGCCAGCCCGGCACGCTGCCGTGCACGCCGCGAGGCATCCTCGAACTCCTGCGCCGAGAGAACGTGCCGATCACCGGCGCTCAGTTTTGCGTGATCGGCTGCGGCACCACCGTCGGCCGTCCGCTGAGCCTGATGCTGACCCGCCCCAGCGAGCACGCGACCGTTACCCTGTGTCACGAGGCCACCACCGACATCGCCGCACACACCCGGGTGGCCGACGTCGTCATCGCGGCCGCCGGAGTCGCCCACCTGGTCAAACCTGATTGGGTCAACCCGGGTGCGGCGGTGCTCTCCGTGGGTCTGACCCGTACGGTCGAGGGCATCCTCGGCGACGTACACCCCGCCGTGGAGAGGGTGGCCGGGAAATGGACGCGCGCCACCGGGGGTGTCGGGCCGATGACGCGGGCCATGCTGCTAACCAACGTCGTCGAGCTCGCCGAACGCCGCGCCGATCTGTTCAGTCGAGCTGCAGCAGCTGCCATGTCTTGAGCGCGAGGAACAGTTCAGCTTGCGTACCCGAGTCGCGCAGGTCCATGCCCAGCAAATGCTCGACCTTCTTCATCCGGTAGACCAGCGTGTGCTTGTGGATCCCGAGGCGCTTCGCGCCCTCTTGCCAGGACCGGTTGGCCTCGAAAAACGCCATCAGCGAGGCGACGAGTCGTGTGTCGTTCGCCCGGTCGTATTCCAGCAGCGGACCGAGCAGGCGGTCCACGACGGCCTCGCCCTCGGCGACGGTCCTGGGCATGAAGTACGAGCCCCGCGCCCCGTACGCTGCGCTACCCGATGCCGACGAATGTGCGGCCTCCAGCGCCCACCGGGCTTCGCGCCACGCGTCGCTGATCCGTGCCGCGGACAGCACCGGCTGGCTTACGCCCACCACGGCCCCGTTCACCCCCAGCGCCTCATTCAGCGGCTCGACGTAGGACTCGTCGGGAAGGATCACTACATGCAGATCGCCCTTGGTCGTGGACAGGTGCGCGATGTCGAGACCGGACAGGTCGGCGGAAAGGTCGGCCTCGTTCGCCGCGTCGCGCGGCTGCCACGCCGACACCCGCCACGGCCCCGGCCCCAACCCGGCCGACTCCAGCTGCGCCGCCGCGGCCTCCAACGAGATGCTCGCTTCCAACAGCCGCCTGGCCAGTGTCGATCGAACCTCGCGCGCCTGCAGTGCCCGCGCCGCCCGACGCTCGACGTCGAGCTCGGCGATCATCGCGACGTGCTGAGCCAATACGAGATCCGGCAACTCCCCCGAGCCCTGCGTATAGACGATCATGGCCGCGTTGTTCTGCCGTGCCACGGGCAGGAGCAGTCCGGTCACCTCGTCACCCAGCTGCAGCCGCGTCGAGGCCGGAAGAACGCCGTCGCGAGCGCGGATCACCTCCAGCGCGGCGACGCGGACCTTGTCTGGGAGCGGTCGTCCTGTGGGCAGCAATTCGCGTCCGCGACGCAGTTCGATGACGTGCAACCGCGCGCCGATCTCGCGTGCGAGGTTGTCGAGCAGGGCGTCGGCGTCGGCCTCGTCGAGGTGGGTTCGTCGCAAGACGTCGTACAACCGCAGGACCCGCGTCGATCGGATGCTGGAGCGGCTGCTGTCGCTCTCGGCGACCCGCCTGGCGATGGTCACGAACGGTACGTTGCGCTCGGTCATCAGCACCGGGAACGCCAGCTGATCGGCGACCTCCACCGCCCGCGATGTCAACGGCGGAGCGGCGAAACCCTCGGCCAGTGCCAGACCCGCAATGTTCACGCGGGCCAGATTGCGGACGAACTCCGCCTGGTCCTCCGGGTCGGCGGGGAACCCGTAGCCGTCGGTCATCAGCAGGTCGCCGCTGCCCAACCAGTTCCACGGATCGGTGAGCTCACAGGTGTGCGCCCACGTGACCATGCGGCCGCCCCCGGAGGAGCCCGCGACGATCCGGGTCCGAATCAGCGGGTCCTCAACCAGGTTTTCTACGGTCAGACTCACGCCGTCATAGTCACACAGCAGCGAGCGGCTGGCACTGATCGACCGAAACCGCGGTGCCGCGAGGCCCATTGGAGAACCGCGCACGGTTAACACCCACTGCTGTGCCCACCACACCATTTGTGGCCCACCGAAAGGAAAAGCTAGTGCAATCCGATTCCCTTCCAGACCTGACCAACGGTGCAGCGTCGTTCTGGCTGCGGCAGGTCGGAGCCTCGGCTTATCGGCCACCACTGGACGGATCCCGTTCCGCGGATGTCGCGATCGTCGGAGCCGGATTGACCGGGCTGTGGACGGCCTACTACCTCAAGAAGTCCAACCCTGAGCTGGACATCGTCTTACTGGAGAGGGAGTATGCCGGCTTCGGGGCATCCGGACGCAACGGCGGCTGGATCAGCGCCGAACCCCCCGGGCAGCTGCAGCGCTACGCCAGAACGCACGGCGTCGAGTCGGCCCGCAGTCTGCAGCGCGCGATGTTCAGCACGATAGACGAGGTCGCGAAAGTCCTGGCCGAAGAGGCCATCGATGCCAACCAGGAACGCGACGGAGTTCTGCACGTCGCACGGAATCTTCCCCAGTGGCAACGCGCTCTGACTCACGCAGAGCAACTGCGTCAGTGGGGGTGGGACGCGAATGATCTCAGGATCCTCGACGCCGAATCCACCGCCAAATGGGTCCGGGTGAACGGGGCACTGGGCGGAGTGTGGACGCCCCACGGCATGCGCATTCACCCGGGCAAGCTCGTCCGAGGACTCGCCGACGTCGTCGAGCGGCTTGGCGTGACCATTCACGAAAGCACTGCCGTCGACAGCATCGAGCCGCACGCCGCCGTGACCCGCCACGGAACGGTCCGCGCCGACGTGGTCGTACGGGCGCTGGAGGGCTACACACGTACTCTAAAGGGACATCGCCGCACGATGCTGCCGATGAACAGCAGTATGATCATCACCGAACCACTCCCTACCCCTGTCTGGGACGAGATCGGCTGGCAACGCCCGGTCCTGCTCGGCGACAAGGCGCACAGCTTCACCTACGCCCACCGCACCAACGATGGCCGGATCGCGCTCGGCGGCCGCGGTGTGCCCTACAATCCGGGCTCCCGCTTCGACCGCAACGGACGCACCGCTGCCAAGGCCGTCGACCAGCTCAAAGCGACGTTGCGCAATTTCTTTCCCTCCGCCGCGTCGGCCGGGCTGGACCACACCTGGACCGGGGTCCTCGGCGTGCCACGCGACTGGTGTGCCGCGGTCCGTTTCGACGAGGCGACCGGGATCGCTGAAGCCGGCGGGTACGTCGGCCACGGCCTGACCGGAACCAACCTCGCTGCCCGCACGCTTCGCGATCTCATCCGAGGCGAGTCCACGGAGCTCACAGCACTGCCGTGGGTGGGACGCACGACCCGCCGATGGGAGCCCGAACCCCTGCGGTGGATCGGCGCCAGTGCCCTGTACGCGGTCTACCGCGTCGCCGACCACCGTGAGACCCGATCGACTTCCGACGTCACGTCCCTGGCTGCTCGGCTGGCCAATCGTGTCTCCGGGCGCTGATTCCATCAGCGGCACGACGTGCGTGGCGGTACCTGCTCATGATCCAGTACCGCCGCGTTAAGCTCCGTACCGGCCTCTTCGTAACCGCCAGCAAGCTCTTCCAACGCGGGATCGATCGGCTGTTGGGCGACTTGGCGGCGGCATCTGCGCCGCGCATGATTGCTACTCCTATGGTTCTCGACGACGGAGGCCCCAGACCGGTAGAACGCCGGAATGTCACGTAACCGGACCGCCAGCATCGCCGTCTCGGTGTCCATCAGATCCAGCACATCATCAGCAGTGTTGTCGGCCACATCTTTCGTCTTCACGGTGGCGCGTTAAATCGTGCGTGAAACCTCCGGATAGCGGTAAGGGCCAGGCCGGACAGAGATCTTGATCGCGGGCGCGCAAAATAGGCCAGAGTACGATCGATACGGCATTGGTAGCCCCATCGCTGTAGGACTGGGTGAATGGAGCAGCCGACTATTCACTGTCGATATGTGACAAAAAGCGCGCAATCTTGTTCTCTCGCTGCATGTCCGCCCTGGACATTCCCGTACACACTGGTGCCATGAGTGATCCGGCCCGCAACCCGTCGCCCCGCATCGTGACCATTTGGTCAGACATCGGCTGCCCCTGGGCGTCCCTGGCCCTGCATACATTGCAGGCGGCCGCAGCCCGAGCCGGCGTCCGGCTCACCATCGACCACCGCGCCTTCCCTCTCGAGCTGTTCAACCGCCGTGGAACGCCCAAGCCGATCATCGACGCAGAGATCGTGGCGATCGCCGGATTACGGCCCGAACTTGGCTGGCAGCCTTGGACCGCCCCGGACAGCACCTATCCTGTCACCATGCTGCCGGCATTGGCCGCGGTTCAGGCAGCGAAGGCTGATCAGGTGGGTGGACTCGTCGGCAGCGACGAACTTGACACCGCGCTACGCCATGCCTTTTACAGGGACGGGCGCTGCATCAGTATCCTCAGCGAGATTATCGAGGTCGCCGCGTCCTGCCCGTCAGTCGACGCGGCCGCCCTAGACGGAGCACTCGCGCGTGGAGCTGGAATCCGCGAGGTCCACCAACACTGGCAGACTGCCCAAAGCCCGGATATCTCGGGCAGCCCGCACCTGTTCATCAACGCAAATCACGCCGGCTTGCACAACCCGGGAGTCGACTACCACTGGACTGCGCCACCGCAAGACGGTGGCGTTCCGCGCTTTGTCAGTTACGACTCGCTGTGGGCGGAAAAGGTAGTTGCAGACATTACATGATGGAGATGGCCCTGCTTATCCTGCACGAGCCACCTGCTCACCTAACGACCACAGCGTGATATCGAGGTGCGGCCGCAGCGAGCATCCGTCCTCACGGGCGGGAATATGGAACCCCCTCCACGAAGACGGATCTCGTAAACGCGTTTAACAGCCCTAGGAGCCGCTGCCCGGCTGGCGCGTTCTTGGTGGACGTACGAATCGCCAACCGCTCGGTCAGGCTGAACTGACAGCGCGGACTTGAACACTCCTTGGTGGATGGAGCCGATCGAATCACTGAAACGCACGAGCCGCACGCGGATGAAACGTGCAAGCAGATGCGACTCTTTTGCCGCAGACGAATCGGACATACATAGTAGCCCCGCGCTCAGTCTTCTCGGCCACGGTTTCAGCGCCCTGACGACGATGGCGACCACGTCCACCGTGCGCGGGCGCCCGAGCACGGCTAGTCACGCAGCGCGGCGCCGCCGCCGGCGCGGCTGCACCACTGCTGCAGACACCGACGTGCCCGCCCATTGGGCGATCCCAGCCTCGGATAGCCCATCGGCGACCAGCGGCATGATTCACGCCAGGCGGGTCATGGCCGACTTCCGCTTCGCAATCCCAGCGCGACAGAATTGCTGCATAACGCAATATCCCGAATCGAACTTGTCGCCAGGATCAGCGCTTCATTCGAGGCTGAAACAAACACTGCGGATCCCCTGGACCAAAGACCCCCAGCAAGATCATCACCAAACCTAATCGGAAAGAATACTTCCGATTACGGCGCTAGCATTTGAGTGTCCCGGCAACCTCACAGCGCCGGTGTCGCTAGACTGGGATGGGTTACTGCTGACAGCTCATCCTCACCGATCGATGTAACAAGCTTGACCAACCGCAGTGCGGTAGGCAATTCATCCCGGCTCATCCCCTCGGCTCCCATCTTCGATTCTACCGACCTCAGCCGGTACGCTACCGTCCGGCTGTGCACGCCGAGTCGCTGAGCCGTGACTACGGCGTTCTCGCCGACCTCGAAGTACGTGCGCAAGGTCTCGATCAATACATTGTCCGGGTCGAGGACGTCGCCCAGCGGTTCAAGCTCGTCAAGGACGAAGGCGCGCGTCGCGGGGAGGTCGTGCATCGCCAGGGCTTCAAGTACGACATCGTCGTACCAGACTTCCACGAGTCCCAGTGCCTCAGCCACTGCGCGAGCCTCGCCCGCTTGCCGATGGCTCAAACGGAATCCTTCGACTCCCTCCCTGAGGGCACCGAACGCCACCCTCGCGCCGTCCGGCCATTCGACTTCAGCCAGTCGCTCGGACGGTGGGCCGAGTCGGGGCGACCACGGCACCCAGATATAGCCATCACCCTGGTGGGTGACACCGACCAGGGGGCGCCGACCGGCCCTGGCCCCGATCAACCGGGCTACGGGGTCTGGCGTTGCGCCCCACACTTGGGCTGCCAGATGAGGCCCGTCGAAAGCATATTCAAGCTCAGCCGTGTCAACTGGCAGGCCAGCGAGCAGCGCGTTCAACGTGGTCATCTTGCGCCGCTCCCGGCTCTGCAGAGCATAAACCGAACTCTCCTGCTCGAACGCTTCGATGATGGCACCGGAGACAATCTCGTTCCATGCGAAGTGATTGGCACTGGCGCGTCGAAGCACGGCTACCCGTTCGGGGGTGTCCTCGAGCAGGCGGTACGCCTCTTCGAGCACGAAATCCCACGTCACAGACTGAGCGACGCGCGAACCCTGCAGAAACGGTTGCAAACTTACGCCGGCCCGCGCAGCCAAGCGCACCTCGCGCAGTGCTTCGTTCGAGGCCCGGACGGATCCGGTACTGCCGTCGGCGATGTAGTCCAGCACATCCCGGAGCGAAGCTGTGATGGCCTCGGACTCGGCCGCCGACAGTTGCTCGTTACCCGCCATGGAGTACTCGAGCGGCTCGGTCTGAAGCCGACCGCGGATCACATCGTACAGTTCCGGTGTCCGTTCCCGCACCGCGTCAGTCACTCGCCGAAGCCCGGATTCGATCGACACGGACAGATTTTACCCATGCCCGAGACCTGGGGATAGACCTACGGCCTCGTGAATAACTACGCTGTTCCTGTGTTCGACGTCGATCCGATCCACGCCACAAGCCGTGCCCTTGTCGAACGGCTACCTGAGCTGATCGCCATGGTGCACCGTCGCTTGCGTGAGGAGGTTCCGGCGTACACGGCCGATCTCGATCCGGCATTGACCGTTCACGAAACGGAGCGAATCGCAGCTGCGCTGCGGTCGTTCAGCATGGGCATCTCCGGCGCACCGGAGCCGAACGAGGACGTGCTGCGCGAAGCAACCATCGAAGCACGCAGCGCCGCTCAGGCCGGACTCGACCTCAACACTCTCGTCCAGACCTACCGTGTGGCGCAAGCCGCGATCTGGGACGTGGTGCTGAGCGAAACCGCGACCCTGATCCCTGATCCAGAGCAACAGCTCATCGTCCAGAAGCACATGTCTCAATTCCACTTTCGCTGGAATGACACCGTTGTGTCCGCCGTGGTGTGCGCATACCAGGACGAGCAGCGCCAGTTCTTCTTCCAGTCTCGCGATCGACGACTGCGGTCGGTTATCCGGGACGTGCTCGCCGGCCGTGCCAACGCATTGCCGAAAGTCAACTACCCGCTCGATGCTGCCCACCTGGCGGCAGTGGTTTGGGGCGATCGGCCTGATCTCACGATCCAGGACATCGCCACTACCGCCGGCACCCACGTGAACCTCTCAGTCGGGAGCATCTCAGGGACGACTTTGGCGTGGTTTGCCCTGGACGACCGCGCCTCCGCACATGAGCGGCTGCGAGCTGAGTACGTGCCAGCACAGGGAACAGGAGTCGCCTTCGGCGGTCTGGCCGACGGGCCGGGGGGCTTCCGTACGAGCCACCATCAAGCGTGGCGTGCCTATCGCCTCGCTTGGTTGACGAATAGGCAGGTCACTTGGTACACGGACGTCGCACTGGAAACATTGTTTCTGCACGACCTGCAGGCCGCCAGAGACCTGGTCACTCAAGAACTGGGCCGGCTGGACCTGAGTGACGCGCGGACCGAGGTACTGTGCGAGACCGTGCGGTCGTACTTCGCAACGGGCTGCAATGCTGCGAAGGCTTCGGCGCAGCTGGGAGTGCACGAGCGCACAGTGGCCTACCGACTCCGCACCGTCGAAGAATCGCTAGGCATCGACGTCATTGAGCGACGCAACGAACTCAGCGTCGCACTGCGACTTCTCGCCGTCCTGCGGACCATCTCGCGCACCAACTCCCAAGTTGATCCCGTAGTCCGAATCTAGTGCTGCGGTCGGACCGACTTCTGCAGTACTCGGATGTCAGCAACGACGACACGTTCCTTGTCGTTCACTGTGGTGCGCGGCCCCGAGCAGGAAGCCATAGTGGGCGCATGAACATTTCGGTCTTCGGAAGGCCGGTACTATGAAGCCGCCGCCGTTCGACTATGTCGTCGCCGACTCCATCGACGCCGCAGTCAATCATCTGCACGAGGCAGGAGACGAGGCGAAGCTCCTGGCCGGCGGTCAGAGCCTGGTACCGCTGCTCAACTTCCGCTTGGCGCGTCCCTCGGTGCTGATCGACATCAACCGCATTCCGCGGGTCTCCGACATCATCGTTGATGATGACATCATCCGCATCGGCGCGCTCACGCGACACCGTCGCCTCGAAACCTCGTCGACGATTGCCGATCACCTTCCCCTCCTCCGCGAGGCTGCCAGCTGGATCGCACATCCGCAGATTCGCAACCGGGGCACCATCGGTGGCTCTCTAGCGCACGCCGACGCCTCGGCAGAACTACCGGTGGCCCTGCTCGCTCTCGAAGCGACAGTCACGGTGCGATCCCCCAACGGAGATCGGCAACTCGGGATTCACGATCTGTCAGTCGGCCATCTCGTCAGTGCGTTGGACGACGACGAGATGATCGTCGACGTGGCGGTCCCGAAACTTCCCGCGCGGACGGGTTGCGCCTTCACCGAATTCGCCCGTCGACACGGCGACTATGCCATAGGCGGCGCCGCGAGCGCGTTGACCTTCGACGAAGCAGGCGTTTGTACTCGCGCCCGAATCACCGTCCTCGGCGGAGGCCCCATACCTACACGGCGTGGTGAGGCGGAGGCCGCGCTCGTCGGCACGTCGGTCACACCGTCGGACGCGCAGGCGGCCGCGCACCTTGCAAGCACGGAGCTCGAGCCGATGGCGACGCTGCACGGCAGCTCCGACTATCGCCGCCACGTCATCACAGCGACTGTGGTCCGCGCCGTCACCACCGCCGCCAGCAGAGCAAGGAGCAGCAGGTGAACGGGTACGGAATCAGCGTGGTCGTCAACGGACAGACCTACAAGAAACAAGTAGAGCCCCGCCGGCTCCTCGCCGACTTCATCCGACACGACCTGCAACTACGTGGCACAAGAGTGGGGTGTGAACACGGCGTATGTGGATCATGCACGGTCCTGCTCGACGGTGCGCCGACCCGATCCTGCATCACGCTCGCTGTGCAAGCTGACGGCTGCGAGGTCGAGACGGTGGAGAGCCTGGCAGAACCCGCTGGAGCCGGCATGCACCCCCTGCAGGAGGCGTTCTCCGAATGCCACGCCCTCCAATGTGGGTTCTGCACGTCCGGCTTCCTGATGACTCTGAAACCTGTTTACGACAGCGGAGAGCCCTTGAACTGCGAAGAAATCCGTGAAGCGATTTCAGGGAACTTGTGCCGGTGCACTGGTTACCAGCAGATCGTCGAAGCGACCGAGCGTGCCTTGCAGGGCCGCGGCGAGGACGACTAACCATCTAAGGCCGTGGTTTGGTGACGCTGGTTTGAAGCCTGGTGCCTGAGTTTCCGGCGGTGGTGTGCGGTCGAGGTGACACAGGTTCGGTGCCGAGGCCGTGGCCGGGCGAACGCCCACCAGAGGCCGACCTTCTTCTACATCGCTGTGCTATATGGCCGGGCCAGCGTGCGTGGATGGCTCGCAGTATGGAACGAGACCATAACGTCCTCCACGACCAGATCGAAGGCGAGCGATGCGCCGAAACTTGTGTTTTCGGCGCATCGCCTCCATGCGTGCCACGACCTGTGCGGGCGCCGCCGTGGTCAGATGGTGCGGGAAGCTGAACCGTTCGAGCAGACCGGCTTCGCCCAGTCACGGTGGTGTTTTGACTCACTTGCTCGCGCATTGCCGGGAGACCCCAATCTTCCACTGCCACCGCGCGATCGGACGAGTCCGACACCGCTGCACAAGATGACGGTAGTAACGGCTGCAGGGCATTATGGTGGGCCATCGAACAGATATTTGCGCGCAGCGGATGCGTTGGCCGCACTTACACACGCCGGAGGAATCGTCCCCTCAAGTCAGGCCTCGTCAGCCGACACCAATCACATAACGCGTAACAAGCAGCTGCTGCTCCCACCCATGTGAATGGGCGGGCTCGCGCGACTGCGAGCCCGCCCATTCACATCGCCCATCAATTGCGCTCAAGAATCTCCGCGACTACCCGGTCGGCCGTCTCCAACGCGCCCTCGATATATCCCGGGAAACGCAACGACACGTCAGAACCGGCAAAATAAACCGCTCCATGCGGATCACCAAGGGCTTTATGCACCCTGCTAAACTGGCCAACTCTCGGTGAAACCCACGGACCAAGAAACAGCGGGTCGCGCGTCCAATCATGGTAGTCGACCCCGGCCACCGTGGCCCCGGGCAGGTAATACTTGACTGCGGTGGTCACCGCTTCCTCGTCGGTGGGATCGAAGGAGCTGGAGTCGGTGAACCCCACCAGGATTCGACCTCCATCCTCGGCCGCCATGTAATCATAGAGCGTCGGCAGTACACCGTCGCCGGTGCAGGATATCCCCGCTGGCACATTGCTCACCTGGATCAGCAGCTTCAAACCCCGGCCGCCATGGCCATCGTCCGCCAAGGCCCGTTGGTCGGCGGGCAGCGGCGGGTCGAAGTCGATGTTGCGCCAGGTGTTCAACGGTGTAGCGAGAACGACATGCCGGGCCTGGAACACTTCGTCACTGTCAACCACGACTTCGACGCCCGCCGACCGCTGCCGTACTGCGTTCACGACCGCACCGCATCGCACCTCAGGAACGTCCTTCGCCATCGCCTCGACCAACGCTGACGTGCCATCGGTAAGCACCTCATCAATGGACAACACGATCCCGAACACGCTGTAGCCGTGCGCGGCGACGAACTGCAGCACCCACAGTGCGGACGCCTCGTCGACGGGTTGGCCCATCATGTTCCAGGCCCACGACAGAACCAACTGGCGTGTCACCGGAGGCAGTTTCAGCGACTCGACATACTCGAGCAGCGGGATGTCCAGTTCGTCGAGGCCCTGTCGATCTAAACCCGCATCGACGTCGATCCGGTGCGCATCGCGCAGCAGGCGATACAGTCCGGCTTCGGCCTCGGTGGCCTCCTCGATGGGGATAGGGAACGCCGAGTTGTGTTCACCCGCACCGAGTCTGTTGCGAAAAACCGTGGCCGGCGCAGCGGGTTCTGTCCCTAGGCCATAGCGGTCGATCTCGGTAGCAACGCGAGGATGGTGGTGCCGGGAGATGTAGGCACCACCGAGCTCGACCCAGGTCGACGGTGATGTCAGCGACCGGCGACGATAGGCACGGCCACCGAGTCGATTCCCCCCTTCGAGAAGGATCACCGATTGCCCGGCTGAGGCAAGCTCGCGCGCCGTGCGCAGGCCGGCGAACCCCGCACCGACGACGATCGTGTCGTAGACCATCACTTCTCCTTTTCAACCGTGCCTCGAGGAGCCAGCAGCGGACGCATACTCATGATCAGAGCACCGATCGCCAAAGGGACGCCCCAGGTCATGTGGTCCAGGGTCGTCTCCTTTGGGTTCACGATGGAGCTGACGTGTAACCATCCGACACCCACGGCTCCGGCCACGCATGCAACAGCCTTGCCCAGAATGAGCTCGCCGATACTCCCCAGCACCAATATCGAGCTGATGTAGATCAACATGTCCGACAGCACCCGTAGGTAGGGAGACAGCGCGGCGAGATATCTGTACCCGTAGTACGGCGTCGCCGCGGCCACTCAGGACGATGATGAAGCATTCTGGTATCCACCGGACTTCTTGATCGCGTTGAATACACGGTCCGGAGCTACCGGCAATTCTCGGATGACAGCGTTAAAGGGCACCAGGGCGTCGTTCACAGCATTCAGAACCGCCGCTGGAGCGGCAATAAGCCCCGACTCACCCATGCCCTTGATGCCATACGCGGTATGCGCAGAGGGAGAGCACAGGTGGGCGATCTCGAACGGAGGAGAAACGTCCATGGTCGGCACCTGGTAGTCAAGCAGAGTCGTAGTTTGCAATTGACCGTCACTGTCATAGACAAGCCTCTCGAAGAGGGCTGCTCCAATCCCCTGGACCACTCCACCGCGGATTTGGCCATCCACGATGTCGGGATTGATGACGGTGCCGCTATCCTCCACCGAGAATACCTTTTCGACCGTGACGAATCCGGTGAACGGATCGACCTCGACAATCATCGCATGGCCTCCGTTGGAAAACATCGGCCGCGCCGGATCGTAAGCCGCAGTAGCTTCCATCGTGGGATCGAACCCATCCGACCACACGGTATTGTCGAAATAGATCGCAGTACAGACATCGGCCACGCTGACAACAGCGTCCGGGACCCCGGCAACGCGTGCGAAACCATCTTCCAGGACGATGTCCTCCGGAGAAGCCTCGAGCATTTTCGCAGAAACAGCCATGATCTTCTCGCGGAGCACATAACCGGCACGGCTCACGGCTCCGCCCGCGACGACCGCCCCGCGGCTGCCGAGAGTCCCGGAACCGTAGGCATACGAAGTCGACTCGCCGGCCCGTACGGTGACGTTCTCATACGGGATCCCAAGCATGTCCGCAGCGACCTGGGCCATTGTCGTACGGTTACCCTGGCCTTGCGTCGTCAAGCCGATGGTGACCGTGGCACATCCGTTCGGGTCCATGCGGACCGTCGCGGTGTCGTGATAGAGGTCTCCGAGGCCGTGAGCGAAACTCATTGCGGTGCTCTCGCCGCTGCTCTCCACGAAGACGCTCAAACCCAAACCGAGATATCGGCCCTGTTCCCTCGCCTCGGACTGCCGCGCGAGGAACGCTGGGTAGTCGACCATCTTTTCCAACATGTTGATGGTCTCCAGCCAGCTTCCTTCATCGAAGGAGACTCCCTGCGGGTTCACCCACGGAAAGTCCTTGACCACGTTCTGGCGGCGGAATTCGAACGGCGACATCCCGCATGCCCGAGCAGCCTCATCGGCGAGGACCTCGCGGGCAAGCGTCCCAGCCATGTAGCCGACCCCACGGTAAGCGCCGACCGGCGATTTATTGGTAGCGGTCGCCTCGTAAATGTACGCCGCCGCGGGGGCATCGTAGGCGCCTGTTGGTGTGACAGTGGCCGCGCACCAAGGCTCAACGGCCATGGACCATGGTAGTGAATGGTAGGCACCGCCGTCACCGAGAGCATGAGTTCGCACGGCAGCAATATTTGCCTGCTCATCGAGAGCATATGCGATGGTGACGAACTGCTCGTGCGCATGGGTTGCCGCCATGAGGTTCTCCCGCCGGTCCTCAACCCAGGAAACCGGCGACCCCACTTCCCGCGCGAGCAACGCGACGAGAAGCTCCTCTGGATGCAAGTGCGCCTTCTGCCCGAACCCACCTCCGGTATCGGGAGTGAGCACCTCGACCCGGTGCTCAGGAAAACCCAAGTAAGCGGTCAAGCAATACCGCACATAGTGCGGGACCTGACTCGAAGTCCAAAAGCGGAGGTCCTGGCTCGTCCAGTCGTATGAGGCGATGCATCCACGAGTCTCCATCGGCAAGGCGGCCACCCGACCGGTGTAATATGTCGCTTCCACTACACGATGCGCGTCCTTGAATGCAGCATCGACGTCACCGAACGTCGCTCCTCCACGGAGGCCGATGTTGTCACTCAGTTGCTCATTGGCGACCGGGCCTCCCTCGCGAGCCGCCAGTGGATCGAGAACGACCGGCAACTCATCGAAATCTACAGAAACCAACTCAGCAGCATCCTCGGCCAGCGCACGGCTCTCCGCGACTACCACCGCCACCGGCTCGCCGACATAACGCACGACGTCGGTGGCCAGGATCGGCATGAACGTAGAAAAGCAACCGTCGACATTGAACGTGCCTTCGACACCATCGCAGAACCCGGCGACGTCAGCGCCAGTCCACACGAGATGCACGCCGGGAAGGCCGACGGCTGGACTCGCGTCGATTTCAGAAATCCGGGCATGCGCAACGGGGCTGCGCACAAACGCGGCATAGAGTTGCCCCGGCAGCGATACATCAGCAAGATACTGCCCACGGCCGGTCAGCAACCGCGGGTCTTCCTGCCGCTGCACACGCGCCCCCACGGAGCGTGCCGCGACCTGCGGCGTTGCTGTGTGAAGTCCAGTCAGCTGGTTCGTCGCATCCGCGCCTGTCATTCCCCGCCCCCGTTCTCGTCGCCGTGGGCCGCCTCCAAGACAGCCTCGACAATCTTTTCGTAGCCGGTGCAGCGGCACAGACAGCCGGACAGGCCCTCCACAACTTCCTCCCGCGTGGGCTGCGGATTGTCCGCCAAGAGCGCCTTCGCCGACATCAAGAACCCTGCCGTGCAGAAGCCGCACTGCAGCGCTTGCTGGCGCCGAAAGGATTCCTGCAACGAGGACAGCGACTCGCCCTGGGCCAAACCTTCCACTGTACGCAACTCATGTCCGCCTGCCTGTGCTGCCAACATCAGACACGATCTGACCGGCTTGCCATCGAGCAGCACTGTGCATGATCCGCACACTCCCTGCTCACAGCCCAATTTCGTACCGGTCAGCCCGAGTTGACCTCGAAGGTGATCGGCCAACGTGTCGCGTGAGGCGACCCGGGTAGTGATCTCCCGGCCGTTAACGCCAAACGTCACGTCGAGATACTCAGCCGGTTGGGCTTCCGTGGTCATCGGCGACCTCCTGCCTCTACTACTGCACGCTCGACCAGGCCCGCGACGAGATGGGCGCGGTATTCGCGGGTCCCGTGGATATCTGAGATGAACGACAGCGATGCAGCCGCTGCTTCGCCGGCAGATCGAGCTGCGCGCGCGTCCACCTCGGACCCGACGATGGCGTCCTCCGCGGCCGTAACCCGTTGGACAGTGCCCGCCGCAGCGCCCACGACGAGCGTCGCAGCGGTGCATGTGCCCGCCGCGAGGTCAAGGCACACCCCCACCAACGCGAGGCCGTAGTCACCCGCCCTGCGGGCCGCCTCGTGAAAGCTCCAACCGCTGGTACGAGTCGGCAGCCATACGTGGGTGAGGACCTCGTCCGACTGGATACTCGTCATGTACGGGCCCAGAAAGAGCTCCTCGGCCGGGATCAATCGGCGGCCTCGCACGCTCTGCACCTCAACTGACCCTCCTAGTGTCAGCAGTGCTAGGGGCCACTCGCCCGCATTGTCACCGTGCGCAATCGAACCACCGATGGTGCCGCGTGACCGGATCTGGACGTGCGCAATGTTGCGTCCGGCATCGACCAGCAGCGGCAAGCGATCTCGTACGAGGGGCGACGTGATCACTCGCTCGTGCGTGGTCATCGCCCCGATGCGCAGATACTCGCCTGCTTCTTCGATTCGGCCGAGGTCCGGTGCCCGGCCGAGATCGACGAGCGTCGACGGCATCGCGAGCCGCATGGCCAATAGCGGCATCAGACTCTGTCCGCCAGCGATGATCTTGGCGTCCTCGTCTGCATCGAGCAAGGCGCACGCCTCTTCGACGGTTCGCGGTGCTACGTACCGCAGCGGGGGTAGTTTCACAGCGTTCTCCTGTCGTGTGGGCTGACCCACTGTGACGCACGTCCACACCTCGCGCTCTGACAAACACTGACAAATCCACGACGCTCGTTTGTGCACATCTGGTGGGCCCAGTGGAGTGGTTAAGCGTGTTCTTTAAGAGCTTGTTCCTGAACTCAGGTGAGGCGTTTGCTGATGGTGTGAATCGCCGCCCAGC